>NZ_JBVVPW010000003.1:72748-129473 GCF_055811385.1 Mesorhizobium sp. WSM4849 | reverse complement strand
GGCAAGCAGGAAGTCGATAAACACACGCAAGGCCGGCGGAACCTGCCGGGAGCTCGTATGATATAGATGAAAGCCCGAAAATCGGGGCGACCAGGCTTCGAGAAAACGGATGAGCTTGCCGGCTTCGATCCACGGCCGAACCTGGTAATCCAGCATGTAAGCCACGCCGATCCCATCCAGGGCCGCCCTGATCATCAGTTCCGTGTCGTTAACAGTCAGACCGCCGTTCACGGCTATTTCCAAAGCGCGTTGGCCTCGAGCGAACTCCCATCGATAGATGTTGCCGCCGCCGGGCCACTGGAAATTGATGCATTGGTGATGATGCAGGTCGGCGGGATGACGGGGTATGCGGTGATCCTCGAGATAGCTGGGCGCCGCCACCGCAGCCATCTCCAGCTCGTCGCTGAGTTTCACCGCCACCATGTCCTTATGCAGCCGCTCACCAAGCCTGATTCCGGCATCGAATCGTCCCTCGACAATATCGGTCAGCATGTCGTCGACGATGATGGTGAGGGCAATATCGGGATAGGCACGGCGGAAATCGCCGAGGATGGGCACGATGAAACGCATGGCGGCGATGCGTGGAACATTGATGCGCAGCGAGCCTGCCGGTCGATCGCGTGATGCATGCGCGTCGGCGACAGCCCCTTCGAGTTCGCTGAATGCCGGAGCGAGGCGGGCAAACAGCGTTTCGCCTGCAGCGGTCGGCGACACGCTGCGGGTCGTGCGGTTGAGCAGCCGGACACCGACACGCTCCTCCAGCCCGCGTATCGTCTGGCTAAGCGCCGGCGGCGAAATCCTGAGCCTGGCCGCGGCGCGGACAAAGCTGCCTTCCTCGACGATCGTCGCGAACGCCTTCAGCTCGGAAAACTCGGTCCCTCGCATTATGTACCCCAGACTTAACAAGCCTGTTCGATCATAGGCCATTATCTGAGCAATAGCATGCCCCTAACTTCCACATGGAACCGCCGGTTGATTTGGAACGGCCGTAGCCAGACGAGACAGCTATGTATCATTCGCTTGAAGGCAAAATCGCGCTCGTGACCGGCAGTTCGCGCGGCATCGGCCGCGCCATCGCCGAGGGGCTCGCGACACACGGGGCGGCCGTGGTCGTCAATTATGTCGGTAACGAGAAAGCCGCTCAGGAAGCCGTTGCTGCGATCCGCGAGAATGGCGGCAAGGCCGTCGCCATTCAGGCCGATATCTCCAGCGTTTCCGACATAAGCCGGCTTTTCGATGAGACCGAAAAGCAGATGGGGGCGATTGACATCGTTGTCGCCAATGTCGGCGTCGCCGTCATAAAGCCGTTCGTCGAGGCCACCGAAGCCGACTTCGACCACGTCTTCGGCGCCAATGCCAAAGGCACCTTCTTCACGCTTCAGGAAGCGGCGCGCCGCGTGCGCGACGGTGGCCGTATCATCGCGGTTTCCACCGGTGGAACCAAGATGTTCTTCACCCAGACCGCCCTTTATCTCGGCAGCAAAGGAGCCGTCGAGCAGTTCGTCCGCGTCCTCTCGCGCGAGCTCGGACCGCGCTCCGTCACCGTGAATGCGCTTTCGCCGGGCTTTACCGACACCGACCTGCTCCCAGAGCGGGACCGGGCTGTGGCCGCCGGCATGTCGCCCTTTGGCAGGATCGGAGCGCCGCGCGACGTCGCCGATGTCGCGGTTTTCCTCGCCTCCGACGAGGCCCGCTGGCTGACCGGCGAAAACATCCAGGCCGGCGGCGGCGTGGCCTGACCGACCGCAGCCTATGCCCAAACCCACAAACGTTGTTCAGCGCGACGGCAAAAGCCGAGATCGAGATCGATCTCTGGTTACGGCAACCCGAGAACTATGCCGCCGCACTCAAACTCGTCGCAAAGCCCCGAACCAACGAGTATGACCCCGGAGCGGACGTCCGCCCGATTTCGACCGGGAGAATGTTCGCGCTATGTTTGCGAATCCCCAGAGACAGCACTTCGGAACCGGTGCCGCAGAGTAGGCTTATGCACTTTGCCGACCGCGCTGCGGGGCAGAGCTTCCACGAACATCGCCGTGCGCGGAACCTTGTAGCGCGCCAAGGCGGTGGCGCAGTGTGCCAGCAGCTCGGCCTCTGTGACCGCCGCACCATTCTTTCTCGCTACGATGGCGCAGCCCACCTCGCCCCAGCGCGAATCGGGCACACCTATCACTGCCGCCTCGGCCACCTCAGGATGGCTGTAGAGAACATTTTCGACTTCGGCTGGATAGACGTTCTCGCCACCGGAGACGTACATGTCCTTCCAGCGATCGACGATCGTGACAAAACCCTCCTCGTCGACCCGCACGGCATCGCCGGTGCGCAACCAGCCGCCCTCGGCGAAGGCGGCGCGCGTCGCTTCCGGCTGGTTCCAATAGCCCGGCGTGACGGCGGGACCACGGACCCAGAGCTCGCCGACCTCGCCCGGGGCGGCATCGCGCGCCGCATCGGCCACCACGCGCACTTCGACGTGCATGACGGGCTTGCCGGCCGAGTCCACCTTGCGCGCAGCATCCGCCGCCTCGAGATTGAGGATCAGCGGACCTGTCTCGGTCATGCCGTAGTTCTGTCTGAGTACTACACCTTTGCGCCGCCAGGTTTCGAGGAGCGGGACGGGAACGGGTGCCGCGCCGACGAAGGCACCCACGACGTTGGAGAGGTCAGCCGCAGCGAAATCCGCGTGCGCCGCCATGGCCTGGTAATGCGCCGGCACGCCGTGCAGATGCGTCACGCCAAGCATCGGATCGGCCAGCTGCCGCAGCGCCTCGCCGGCATCGAAGCGCCGTGTCACCGCGACAGTGCCGCCGGCATAGAAGGTGGGATTTGCGTAGATGTTGAGGCCAGCCGCGTGAAATAATGGCAGGACGCAGAGCAGCACGGTCTGCGGCGACAGCACGGCCACGCCAATGCAGTTCACTGCATTCCAGAAGTTCATGCCGTGGGTCGCGATGGAGCCCTTGGCCACGCCTGTCGTGCCGGAGGTGTAGAGTATCGTGCAGACGTCGTCATGCATGAGCCGGTGCGGCGCTGCGAGCGGCTGCGCCGCGGCGATGGCGCGCTCGTAGGGGCTTTCCTCAGGACCGCGCAGCAGGCGATGCACGATGCCGTGGCGGCGCGTCAGCTCATCGGCAACACCGGCAAACTCGGGGTCGTAGATGAGCACAGCGGGCGTGCAATCGGCTATGATGGCGTCCAGTTCGGGAAGCGCCAGCCGCCAGTTCAGCGGGACAAAAATGGCGCCGAGACGGAAGCAGGCGAATTGTAGCTCAAATGTGTCGGTCGAATTGTGCGCCAGCAGCGCTACGCGCACGCTGGGCGAGACGGCGCAGGCCTCCTGCAGGTGCCGCGCCAGGGTCGCGATGCGCCGATCAAACATGCGGTAGGTGAGGCGGCGGCCGTCTTCCAGATTTACCGCCGCGAGCGCCTCCGGCCGACGGGCGGCATGATGGGCGATCCAGTCATGGTGGCATGTGGACATTCTGGGCTATGTTGCACATGGGCTTAGGTTCGACAACGTGTCTGCATTTAGCACTTCCGCGACATGGAGGCAGTCGTGAAGAAGAAGCATCTTCAAATCGAAAGCAGACTTCCGTACGCGGCTGGGCCGTGCCGGTTTATGAGTTCACGAACTAACTAATCCGCCATCGTCTCCAGGCTGGCAAACCCCTGCGGCGCGTCGCCTTCGTCGAACGGCGTCGTCACCTCGACGAACGTGTCGGGATAGAAGCCGTTGAACCGTGTCCTCAGCGACAGCGAATAGGCGCCGATATGGCCGATCTCGATCCAATCGCCGGTATCGACCGTTTCCGGCAGCCAAAACGGCCGCGACAGGATGTCGACGGAATCGCAGGTTGCGCCGCAGACCTTGAACGGCACGATGGTCTTCTCCTCGCCATTGCGCGAGCGAATCGCCGGGTCTGGAATGAAGCGCGCCGGCAGCGTGATCTTGCCGGTCCACGAATCCGACAGCGACGCCCAGATGCCGTCATTGATGTAGAGCCGCTTGCCCTTGCGCAGCAGCACGCGAACGATCAGCGACAGGCAACGCGCCACGATCACCCTGCCCGGCTCCGCCACCAGCGGCATCTGGTCGAACTGGTATTCCTTCAAATCGCCGGACAGCCGCGACATGATCTGGCCGAGCGATGGCATCTCGATCTGCTTGCGGTTGGGATCATGGCCGTATTCGGCGGGAAAGCCGCCACCGACGTCGAGCCCGGCAATGTCGAAGCTGACGCGGTTGCGCACCCAGTCGGCCGAGGCCAGCGCCCGCTCATAGGTGTCGGGATCCTCGATCTGGCTGCCGACATGGAAGCACAGGCCGACCTTGTAGCCCGTCCGGTTCAGCCGTTCGGCCAGATCGACGGCATTGGCCGGCCCGGCGCCGAATTTCTTCGACAGTTCGTAGGCGGCCGATCCTTTGGTCTGGATGCGCACGAACACGGTGATCGCACCCGGATCGATATCGAGCGCCCGCACCACGCGGGTCAGCTTGGTGATCTCGTCCTCATGATCGAGCGAGATGACGCGGATGCCGTATTTCTCCAGCGCCAGCTTGATGTCCGACTGTGCCTTGACCGGATGCATGTAGAGCATCTCGGCGTCGGGCGAGACGGCGCGCACGGCGGCGAATTCGCCGGGCGAGGCCACGTCAAAGGCATTGACGCCAGCCTCGGCCAGCGCGTTCAGCACGATCTGCTCGCCGTTGGTCTTGACCGCATAGGCGGTCTTGCCGGGAAACATACCCATGAACTGCCTGGCGTCCGCCTTCAGCACCTGCGGGCGGAAGCAATAGATCGGATCGTCCGGGCGAAGCGCCAGCGCCGCTTCGCGCGCATTTTCGAATCGCTGCATGGACGAATCCCTTGACCTAGACTGCGCACAATTAATCCAACCTATGCGTGAATGAAAACAATTCTATGTCTCGCGGCCCAGACGCTGCGGCGCTACGCCAGATGACAGGCCAGACAACAGGAAAAGCTAGCCTACCGATCTGGTTTCGGGTGGCCCTTGCCGTCGAACAGGATATGGCCTGAACAGACGCCTGATTGGCTTGGCATTCAGAGCCATCTGGGAGGACGATCCATGGCGATCACAACCACGACTGCAATGCGCGGACCCATGGCCCTGAAAGACTGGGCACAGCTTCTGCTGCTCGGTGCGATCTGGGGTGGCTCGTTCTTCTTTGCCCGCATTGCGGTTGCCGAGATTCCGCCGTTGGTGCTGGTGCTGTTTCGCGTCGCCATTGCGGCGCTGGCACTGCATCTCTATCTCGGCCTGCGCGGTCCGTCCTTCCGCCTCGCCTTGCCGCATGCCGGCCTGTTCTTTCTGCTGGCGCTCGTCAACAACGTCATTCCCTTCTCGCTGATCTTCGCCGGCCAGACTGAGCTTGGTGCCGGTGTCGCCTCGGTGCTCAATTCGACGACGCCGTTCTGGACGCTGGTCCTCGCCAACGCGCTGACATCAGACGAAAAGCTCTCCTGGAACAAGCTTGCCGGGATCGCGCTCGGCATCGTCGGCACGGCGGTGATGATCGGTCCCGGCCTGCTTGCCGGGCTGGGCGGGCCGGTCTGGGCGAAATTCGCGCTGGTCGGCGCGTCGCTGTCCTATGCGGTGGCCCTGATGATTGCCCGCCGCTTCAAGGGCGTGCCGTCACCGGTCATCGCCACCGGACAATTAACCGCCTCGACCATCATCATGATCCCGGTCGTGCTGCTTGGCCACGGCACTGCCAACCTGTTTTCGGCCTCGCTGCCGGTCTGGGCAGCGGTGTTGGCGCTGGCCCTGCTGTCCACCGCCTTCGCCTACATTCTCTATTTCAACCTCGTCGCCTCGGCCGGTGCCACCAACGCCTCGCTGGTCACGCTGATCGTGCCGGCCAGCGCCATCCTGCTCGGTTGTCTGTTCCTGGGCGAGCGGCTCGAATTGTTCGAACTCGGCGGCATGGCGCTGATCGCGCTCGGCCTCGTCACCATCGACGGGCGCCTGTACGGCCGACGTTAATGCATGTCGCCCAAAAGCACGTCCTCGGGCTTGAACCGAGGGTGCGCAGCGCCTTTGCGATAACGCGCAAACGACGCTCTAACTCGTTGAATCTTCGCATCGACTCGAAAATCGATTCCGATTCTCGGCGGCGGTAGCGCTGTCATATGCATTCTTGCCCCAGCTTCGTCACATTTTATGCACAGGTCCGAAGCGGGATTTTGCCGAAGAGTTTCAATACCTAACGGCAAATGGCCGGTCGTAAATTCCACAATGTCGTCGCATTGCAGCATATTTTCCGCTTGCCTGTGGCACAAATGACCCTAGACTCTGGCCATAGCTCTTTAAGAGGAGGCTATGACGTGGGACTCACGAGGCCAATCAACGCATTGATGATCTGTGCTGCTTTTGCATTCATCGGAGCCCTGATAATGGGCTTTCTTCCGTAGACCCGCCAAAGCAACGGAAGATCAGCACCGAATAGTCCAAGTCATCGAAAAGGCCGGGTTTTTACCCGGCCTTTTTGCATTTCCAGAGACTTGGCCGAGACTTACGCCGCAGCAGACCCCGCAGCTTCAGCCTCATGCGAGCGGATGCCGATCATGTGGCAGACGGCGAAGACCAGATCGGCCCGGTTCATCGTGTAGAAATGGAAATCGCCGACGCCGCGCTCGACAAGGTCCAGCACCTGCTCGGCCGCCACCGCGGATGCCACCAGCGCATGCGTCTGCGGGTCCGTCTGCAGCCCGTCGAAGCGCTCGGCCATCCACGCCGGCACCAGCGCGCCGCAGCGCGCCGAGAAATTGGCGACCTGGGTGAAATTGTGGACCGGCAATATGCCCGGCACGATCGGTATGTAGATTCCGGCCCGCCGTGCCCGCTCGACATAGCGCTCGTAGAGATCATTGTCGAAGAAGAACTGGGTGATCGCCCGTGTCGCGCCATTGTCGACCTTGCGCTTCAGCATGTCGATGTCGGTGGCGAAATCCGGGCTCTCCGGATGCTTTTCCGGATAGGCGGAGACCGAGATGTCGAAATCGCCGACACCTTTCAGCGCCCCCACCAGTTCGGCGCCATTGGCATAGCCGTCCGGATGCGGACGGTAGGCGGCGCCGACGCCCTCGGCCGGATCGCCGCGCAAGGCGACGAAGCGGGTGACACCCATGTCGGCGAATTCCTGAATGACTTCATCGACCTGGTGACGCGCCGCATCGACGCACGTCATGTGCGCCGCCGGCGTCAGCGCCGTTTCGTTGAGGATGCGCTTGACCGTGCGCGCCGTGCGCTCGCGCGTCGAGCCGCCGGCGCCATAGGTGACGGAGACGAATTTCGGCTTGAGCGGCTGCAGCCGGGTGACTGTGTCCCACAGCCTTGCTTCCATCTCGTCGCTCTTCGGCGGGAAGAACTCGAACGAAACTCTGACCTTGTCGCCAATGTCAGGGCGGCGGGAAAAGCGGAACTGGTTCATCAGGCGGTTTCCCCTATCGGATAGGCATTGGCCGGTTGTGCGTGGTTGGAAGGATCGGCGATCAGCATGCGCTGGTCACGGCCGAGCCACAGTTTGACGGTGAGCCTGGCCTCGTTGCCGCCGCGCGGCTCGAATTCCTGGCTGTCCTCGAGATCGAGCCCGGCCTCGGAAAACCACTCGGTGATCTGCCGGTCGGAAAAGCCGAGCCGCACATGCGCATGCACGTCGCGCAGGAATTCCAGTGCGTGCGGAGCGAAATCGACGATCACCAGCCGGCCTGCCGGGCGCAGCAGCCTTGCTGCCTCGCGGATGGCGCGGGCGGGATCGTCGAGATAGTGCAGCACCTGGTGGATGGTGACGAGATCGAAGGCGTCGCGCTCGACCGGTGGCGCAAAAATATCGCCCTGGCGCACCTGAGCATTCGAAATGCCGGCTTTGTCGAGATTGGCGCGCGCCACCGTCAGCATCTCGCGCGACATGTCGATGCCGATGCCGCGCCGGTAGAGCGGCGAAAAAATCTCGAGCAGCCGCCCGGTGCCGGTGCCAAGATCGAGCATCGACTGGAACGGCCGTTTGCCGACGAGCTTGAGCAGCGCCGCCTCTACGGCACGGTCCGGCACATGCAGCGAGCGGATATGATCCCAGCTTGCGGCGTTTACGGAGAAATATTCGGCGGCGCGATCCTGCCGCTTGCGCTTGACCGCTGCCAACCGCTCGAGGTCACGCTCGACCTGCGGATCGGCATCCCGGATGCCGGAGACCAGCCTGAGCACGAAATCCCGCGCCGCATCCGAATCCGACAGCCGGAAGAAGGCCCATGAGCCCTCCTGATAGCGGCCGATCAACCCCGCCTCCAGCAGCAGCTTCAGGTGGCGCGAGACACGCGGCTGTGACTGGCCGAGGATTTCGGTGAGATCGGAGACGGTCAGGTCGCCGCGCGACAGCAACGCCAGGATGCGCAACCGGCTGGATTCGGCCGCCGCCTTCAATGTATCTACCATGGTGTCGAGAGCGACATGCATGCGAGCATTCTCTTTGAAAAAGATATAAACATATGTTTATGTCGATTTTGATAGCCTTGCAAGCGCTATGTCGCTTCCGGACAAGAAAATGGCGCATGCGTGGCGGATCGCCAACAGCCGGATGCATGATCGGGGTGGAAAACCATGTTCGAAACGCGCAGCGGCGAAAAGCTTCTGGAAACCGATCCGGCCGATATGCCGCCGGACGGCCATGTCGTCTTCATCGGCCGCATCGCCTCGCCCTGGACCGCGCGGGAAACTTGCCCCAAGAACATGAAAGCCGCGCGGGAAACCGGACAGCCGGCGGTTCTCACGATCGATCGGCGCTATCGTAACGGCCTGCTTGGTTTGGAGCGCGCCAGCCACGTCATCATCCTGTCCTGGCTGCACCACGCGCCGCGGACCCTGATTGTTCAGAAACCCCGCCATGCGGCTGAACCAAAGGGCGTTTTTTCGCTGCGCTCCCCGGCCCGGCCGAACCCGGTCGGGTTGCATATCGCCAGGCTCGTCGCCCTCGACATCGACACGGGTCGTATCGATCTCGATGCCATCGACGTGCTCGACGGCACGCCGGTCATCGACATCAAGCCTTATTTCGCATCGACCGATGCCTTTGCCGAGGCGACCATTGCCGGACGGGACGAGCCCGGACGGGTCGGGCAATGAGCGCGCCGACCGGCCGTCGCCGCGCCATCGCCAAGGCGCTGACAGCGCTTTTGCCGCTGGCGCCCTATGCCGACATGGAAAAGATCCGCGCCGACGCCGGCGCGGTGCATATGAAGAGCTTGCCGCCGACGATCGCGGTGTGGCTGGCGACCATCGCCCATATTCGTCATGTGCACACCGATTACGAAAAACTGCTGGCCGAAGGCTACGACCGCGACTCGGCGCGCTTCTTCGTCATGGAACAGACCAACAGCGTGCTGACCCGCTGGCGCGCCACACGTCTGCTCGAGGATAACGATGAGGAATGACAACGTCTCTCGATGGCTCATCCGGAACCCCGGCCTGTGTCTTGTGCTACCCGCCGCAGCGCTCTATCGCGTCTGGACGGAGACGACCTGACGGAGGACGTGATGAGCAACTTGATCGATCCGCATGCCAAACCACTGCCCTCGCTCTCCGTCCATCACATAGACCCGCACTCCTATCCGGACGGGGTTGCCTTCCTGGACGGGCAATATCTGCCGATGTCGCAAGCCAAGATCTCGGTGCTGGATTGGGGCTTCCTGCATTCCGACGCCACCTACGACACCGTGCATGTCTGGGGTGGTCGCTTCTTCCGCCTCGACCTGCATCTCGATCGCTTCTTCGGCGGGCTGGAAAAGCTGCGCATGACGATCCCGTTCGACCGCGATGGCGTGGCCGAGATCCTCGAAAATTGCGTGGCGCTGTCGGGTCATCGCGCCGCTTATGTCGAGATGCTGTGCACGCGCGGCACCTCGCCGACCTTCAGCCGCGACCCGCGCGACGCGGTCAACCGTTTCATGGCGTTCGCTGTTCCCTTCGGCTCGGTCGCCAATGCCGAGCAATTGCAGCGCGGCCTGCATGTGGCGATCAGCGACAAGGTGCGCATCCCACCGGCTTCGATCGACCCGGCGATCAAGAACTATCATTGGCTCGACCTGGTGCGAGGCCTCTACGACGCCTATGACCGCGGCGCCGAGACCGCGCTGCTCCTCGATTTCAACGGCAATGTCGCGGAAGGCCCCGGCTTCAACGTCTTTTGCGTGGATGACGGTAAACTGTCGACGCCGGCTGCCGGCGTGCTGCCCGGCATCACCCGTCGCACCGTCTTCGATCTCTGCGCGGAGGCAGGGCTTGCCGTTGCAGCGGCCGATGTCAGCGTCGCTGCGCTGCGTCGGTCCGACGAGGTCTTCATCACCTCGACCGCCGGCGGCATCATGCCGGTAACGATGATCGACGGTGTTCCGGTCGCGGACGGCAAGGTCGGCGCGATTACCAGGCGCCTTATGGCGATCTATTGGCAAATGCACGAAGACCCGGCCTGGTCGAGCCCGGTACGCTATCCCTGACCCATCCCTGGCCGATTGTTATGGCGCAGGCTCTCATCAACAAAACGTGCTCGACCTTGATAGGTCCGGAATGCTGCGTATATGCTGGAACGGAGTAGCCTCCGTTTAGACCATGATCCCCGAAAGTGGAATCCGGTTTTCGCTGGAGATCATGGTCAAGCAAGAACTCAAAATCAAAGCCCGCAAGGGCAAGAATTGGTGGATCATGACACACAAGGTTTGGTTTATTACCGGATCGTCGAAGGGTTTCGGCCGCGTCTGGGCAGAAGCAGCACTCGCCCGCGGCGACCGCGTCGCGGCAACGGCCCGCGATGCCGGCACGCTTGCCGACTTGGTCGACAAATATGGCGACCATATCGCCGCGATTAAGCTAGACGTCACCGACAAGACGGCCGTCGATGCCGCCATTGCCGAAGCGCATAACCGCTTCGGCCGGCTCGACGTCGTCATTAACAATGCCGGCTATGGCCATTTCGGGGCCATCGAGGAAGTCAGCGAACAGGAGGCCCGCGATCAGATCGAGACCAACGTGTTCGGCGCTCTCTGGGTGACCCAGGCCGCCCTGCCGATCCTGCGGGCGCAGAGGTCCGGCCACATCATCCAGATCTCGTCGATCGGCGGCGTCAACGCCTTCGCCATGATCGGTCTCTACCACGCCTCGAAATGGGCGCTGGAAGCCTTTAGCCAGTCGCTTAGCCTGGAGGTCGCGGAGTTCGGCATCCACGTGACGCTTGTCGAGCCGGGCGGTTTCTCCACCGACTGGGCCGGACCGTCCGCCAAGGTTTCGAAGCCGATCGCTGCCTATGAGCCGGCCCGTGCCGCGATGGCGGAGCGCCGCAAGCGCTCGGTGGCCGGTGATCCCGCCGCCACCGGACCGGCAATGCTTGAAATCGTCGATGCGGCCGAACCGCCGCTTAGGGTGTTCTTCGGCGATGGCGGCCTGCCGATGGCCAAGCAGGAATATGCCAATCGCATCGCGCTGTGGGAAAAGTGGGATCACCTGTCCATCATGGCGCAGGGCGCGAACAAGAACCGCAAGGCCGCCTAAGACCGATCCGGAAATCGCTACGCCGCCATGGCGGCGTAGCCCCAGCCTCACCCGCCCTAAGCCCGGTAAATCCACTGCTCGGGCACACGCACCGAAATCTCCTCGCCGGTCGTGATGCGGCCTGGTTTTTCGACCCAGGCGACGAGGCCGCGCAACCGCTTTGCCGCCTTCGGGAACAGCAGCGCGCCGGCCTCGTGGTCGGCCATTCCGGCATTTTCGGCGACCGATCGCCCAGCGATGCGGCAAGGTCCGTTCTGCGCGTCGACCTTGATGGTGACGCCGCCTTTGAAGAACAGCAGCGTGCCGGATGGCAGCATGGAGAGATGCGGCAGGCCTTCGATCAACAGGTTGGCGCCGATCCACTCCGGCTTGATCTCGGCGATGCCCATCCGCCCTGCCACGATCGCCAGCTCTTCCGCCGCCACGACAGACAATTGCCGCTCGTTGCGCATTTCGGTGCCGCGTGGATACCAGGGTTCGCGCCCGCCGGAGCGCCGCGTCGCGCCGGCGTGAAAATCGCCATCGATGCCGTCGAAGCCAAGCCGCAATTCATCCACCGCGCGTGTCTCGAAATGATCCAATGGCGCGACGTAAAGCGCTGCCACCTGCGCGGCAAGCTTCCGCACCGGGATGATTTCGACCGGATTTTCGGCCTCGGGAAAGAGAACCAGCATAGGTTTCGCTCCTTGCGTGATGCCGCGCAATTAGCCGCAGTCAGCTCATCAGGTCCAGTCTAAAGCGCTGATGCCCCAATCAAGCAGACTGATGCGATTACATACCGGCGGCCTCTAATACTGGTGCCGTTCGCGCCAAGTTAGATCAGAGCATGCGCAATAGCGCCCCGCCAATCGAATAGCCGGCGCCGAAGGCGCAGAGCAGGCCATAGTCGCCGGCCTTCATGTCGGCATGGTTCTCCGACAGGGCGACGATCGCGCCGGCGCCGGCGGTATTGCCGAGGCGCTCCAGCACCATCGGTGCGCGGTCATGATCGACCTCGTGACCGAAGGACAGCTTCAGGATCATGGCGTTCATCCGGGCATTGGCCTGGTGCAGCCAGAAGCGCCGGATCGCCTGCGGCGTCAGCCCGTGCTCGGCCAGGAACTCGACGATGAACTTGTGCCCGGCAACGGTGACTTCCTTGAACACCTTGTTGCCGACCTGCTTGATCAGATTGCCTTCCAGATTGATCATATACGGATCGTCCTGGGCGGTTCGCGTGTAGTAGCCAAGATTGGTGCGGATGTTGTTGGACATCTGCGTCCAGGTGCGCGTGTCGAGCACCTCGAAGCGTCCCGGTCGCTTATCGCCCAGGGCAAGCCCCTCGACGACCATCGAGACCGAAGCATCGCCGAAGATGAAATGCGTCTGCCGGTCGCGGAAGTTGAGATGGCCGGTAATGATCTCGGGCGTCGTCACCAGCACGCGCCTGTGTGCGCCCGCCCGCACCAGATTGACCGCAATATGCAATGCCGCCGCCGCCGATGAGCAGCCAAGGCCCATGTCGAAACCAGCGCCCTTCGTGCCCATCGCCTGCTGCATCTCGATAGCGATCGCCGGATAGGGCCGCTGGTGATGCGAGGCCGAGCAGATCACCAGGTCGATATCCCCAGGCTCCAGGCCGGCATGGTCGAGCGCTTTCCTGGCCGACGCGATGCCGAACTCGGCTTCGAGCGACAGCGCATCGTCGGGCCGCACCGGAATCCGCGGCGCCATGCGGGTCGGGTCGAGAATGCCTTCCCGCTCGATCACATGGCGGGTCTGTACGCCCGAAGCATGGACGATGAAGGCACTGTCCGACTTCTGCAGCAGCGTCTCGCCCGAAGCCTCGCGGCGGACATTCTCCGTGTCGACCCAGGCATTGAAGCTGTCGACCAGTTCTTCATTGGTGATCGAAGGCTCGGGGATTTCAACGCCGATACCGCTGATGATGACGCGATGCATTTCCACCCCATGCGCAGGCGTTGCGGCTCTCATTTGGGCGCCGCGAAGGTTGGGCGCAACTGTTTTTCGTACCTGATGGGTGTTTACGCCGGCTTAAATCAAATGCCTGAGGCAAAAGACCACAACCTTGCGTTGCCGAAATGCGCATGGTGCGGATCAAGCGCCGCCAGGCACTGCCTCTCTCGGTGTGGCTACCGTTTCTAAGCGGATCGCCGCGCGACTATGAACAGGCGCGGAAAACGCAGCAGCACCTTGCCGTTTGCCGTCTTCGAATAGGCTTGGGTTATTCTGGCAGTGTAGCGATTGAGGAAAAGCCGCCGCTCGTCCTCGTCGAGCGGATCGAGGAACGGCTTCAGCCCGGTCGACTTCAGCCATTCGACAATGGCTTCGGCACCGGCAAGCGGATGATTGTAGGCGGTGTGCCAGATGTCGAGCCGGTCTGAGAACGGCGACAAAAGATCGTAGTAGAACGACACCGGCGGCAGCGGCCCGCCCGCAGCACCCCTAAGCTTTGAGGCAAACGGCATTTCGGCCGCCGTCTCCCGCATCAGCCGGTGTGAAGGCTCGCCCATATTGTCGGGCATCTGCACGGCAAGCGCGCCGCCGGGCGCCAGAAATCCCATCAGCCGCTGGAAGATCGCCGGATGCTCCGGCAGCCACTGGAACACCGCATTGGCAAAGATCACATCGACCGGCTGTTCGGGCAGCCACGCCGCCGCATCCGCCAGCTCGAATGTTACTTCAGGCAGACGCGCCCTCGCCTTCTCGATCATGTCAGGCGAGGTGTCGAACCCGCTGACCTGCGCGCTCGGCCAGCGCGCGACCAGCAATTCGGTAGAATTCCCCGGCCCGCAACCGATGTCGACCACCCGGCGCGGCATCTCCACCGGCACCTGCGCGACAAGATCGCGCGACGGCCGCGTGCGCTCGTCCTCGAATTTGAGATATTGGGCGGCGGACCAGTCTGCCATTTCAGCTCCTCAGATCATTTGAGAATTCGCCGCCCTAAAAAAAACCCTACCGCGTCAACCTCTTGTACGTCATGCGGTGCGGATTGACGGCATCAGGGCCGAGCCGGCGGATCTTGTCCTGCTCGTAATCCTCGAAATTGCCCTCGAACCATTCGACATGGCTGTCGCCCTCGAATGCCAGGATGTGCGTCGCCAGCCGGTCGAGGAACATGCGATCGTGCGAGATGATGACGGCGCAGCCGGCGAAGTTTTCCAGCGCGTCTTCGAGTGCCGCCAGCGTTTCCGTATCGAGATCGTTGGTCGGTTCGTCGAGCAGCAGCACATTGCCGCCGGTCTTCAGCATCTTGGCCAGGTGCACGCGGTTGCGCTGGCCGCCGGACAGATTGCCGACCTTCTGCTGCTGATCGCCGCCACGGAAATTGAACGACGCGCAGTAGGCACGGGTGTTGGCCTCGAACTTGCCGAGCTTGACCACTTCGGCGCCGCCCGAGATTTCTTCCCACACGGTCTTGGTCGGGTCGAGTGCGTCGCGGCTCTGGTCGACGTAACCGAGCTTGACCGTCTCGCCGACGCGGATCGTGCCGGCGTCCGGCTTTTCCTGGCCGGTGATCATGCGAAACAGCGTCGTCTTGCCGGCGCCGTTCGGGCCGATGACGCCGACGATGCCGCCGGGCGGCAGCTTGAAGTCGAGATCGTCGATCAGCAGCGTGTCGCCAAAGCCCTTCGACAGGCCCTCGACCTCGATCACCACATTGCCGAGCCGCTCGCCATGCGGAATGACGATCTGGCTGTCGCTCGGACGCCGCTTGTCGGCCGCATCCAGCAGATCCTGGAACGCCTGGATGCGCGCCTTCGACTTGGTCTGCCGGGCTTTCGGGCTGGACTGGATCCACTCGCGCTCGCGGCCGATCGCCCGCTGGCGCGCGTCGTCCTCGCGGCCCTCCTGCTTGAGCCGCTTGGCCTTGGCTTCGAGATATTTGGTGTAGTTGCCCTCATAGGGAATGCCGCGGCCACGGTCGAGCTCGAGGATCCAGCCGGTGACGTTGTCGAGGAAGTAGCGATCGTGGGTGATGATCATCACTGCGCCCGGATAGGCGCGCAGATGCTTTTCCAGCCAAGCCGTCGTCTCGGCGTCGAGATGGTTGGTCGGTTCGTCGAGCAGCAGAAGGTCGGGCTGCCGCAGCAGCAACTGGCAGAGTGCTACGCGGCGGCGCTCGCCGCCCGACAGCTTGGTGACGTCGGCTTCCTTGGGCGGGCAGCCGAGCGCTTCCATCGCCATCTCGACCTGCTGTTCGAGATCCCACAGGTTCAGCCGGTCCATCTCGTCCTGGAGCTTGGCCGACTCGTCGGCCGTCTCGTCGGAATAGTTCATCATCAATTCGTTGTAGCGCTCGATGATCGCGGTCTTGGCGGCGACGCCTTCCATGACGTTCTCGAACACGGTCTTGTTCGCATCGAGTGCCGGCTCTTGCGCCAGGTAACCGACGGTGGCGCCTTCGGCCAGCCATGCCTCCCCGCTCCACTCCTTGTCGATGCCGGCCATGATCTTGAGGATGGTCGACTTGCCGGCGCCGTTCGGGCCGAGGATGCCGATCTTGGCGTCGGGGTAGAAGGAGAGATGGATGTTCTCGAGCACCTTCTTGGTGCCATAGGCCTTATTGAGGCCGGCCATGTGATAGATGAACTGGCGTGCCACGCGCGCTTTCCCTGAAAAGTCGACTGGAATGTCGGATTGAATGGAAGTTGCGCGCTATGTAGGCGATGCCGCGCCGAACGGCAAACTGTTTTGGCATTTCGGATCGGCCTTCGGGCCAAGACGGGCGCTACCGCGTCGTCGGCGAACCCGGCGGCCATGTGCCCGACAGCCTCACCGCGCGGACTAAGTGTGGTGAGATTCAGGCCCGGCCGCGCCGAGAATGGTGGGTTGCGAGAACCGGAGCGGAGCGTACTTTCGGGTACGCTGAGCACCAGATGCGCAGGGACCGCGCCGGCATCACTGGAATATCAACATACCTTAGCTCGGCGCGCGGCATCGGCGCATAGGCTCCCGCCGGGCTCGGCGTGTCAATGGAACTCGATCGGATCGACGGTGCCTTTCGGACAACCCGCATTGTTCGTCGGCACTGATGCCAGCAACAGCTCACTGAGCGAAGAGTTCGGACCGATCGGGCCGGTCAGGCCGAGCGTCAGTTCGCCGATCAGCCGCCTGCCGCTCGAATGGTCGTCCAAACAGGAGACGCGAACCCGATCGCCCGCGCCGGGACCGAAGGCACTGTCGAAGGCGGAGCGGATCTGGTCGGAGGTCAGATCCCGGCCAATTTTTTGCGTGAAAAGATCACGCACCGGTGAAGCATTCACCGCGCGCGTCAGGTTCAGCGCATCGGAAAAATACGCCTGCTGGCTCTTGCCGTAACAGGTGCCATGCTTGATCCACTCATGCCTGTCGAGTTCGGATGCGGTGCCCGGCATCACCTGATCGAGCTCCGACCGCGTGTTCGGCTCGAGCTCGACCGGCGGCAGGTCCTGCCAATGCGCCGGATTGTCGTTCGCCTTGTCGGCCGCTGGCACCTGGCAATAGAAATTTCCGTTCGGCTGCGGCCACAGCCCGTGCAAGGTGAAATGCGTCGAATCGAAACCGGCCGCGGTCTGCGCCTTGCATTCGGTCTTGCCGGGCCTGGTTTCGCAAAAGGCCGGCTGCCAGCTCAGCGCGAGGACATATTCGGGCTTTCCCGAAGCCGGCGCCGCGGACTTCTCCTGATCGGCCGGCGCAGGTGCTGCCGGTTCCCCGGATGCGCCGCCGCCCGAAACATGGCCGCAATCGACCTTCACCCAACGGCGCTCCGGATCGGCTCCCGGCACGCGGATCAGATAGTGCGTGGCGGCATCCTTGTTGCCGGCCAGCAGCTCGTAGCTCTGTCCCGCATCGGTCGAGATGTCGCCGGGGTTCTTGCCGGTCTTGATGGCCTGGGTCGCTGGACAGGTCGCGTCGGCCACGAAGGAGCCGCTCAGCTTGACCTCGGCCCGCGCAGCAGCGGTTAGCGAGGCGGCGACAAGCGCCAATCCGAAAACGAACCCTGTCCGCATAGGCATAAAAGTACCCCCGGCTGAAAAATGCGGCGGCGACAGACTGCCGCCCTCTCTCGGTATCAAATTCTCCATGTCAGAATTGCGATACCCCGCGTTGCGACGCAAGAACAGTGCTGCGGAAAACACGGATTGACGCAAAGCCGGCGTCAGCGCACACAAATGTCCGCAGGCGCGAAAACACGTTGGAGACGAAGCGACGATGTCATTCAGCCAACAGCGCGTGCTCCGATCGCCGACCGGTGCGGCGCTCAACCTTTATGTGAAACGCGCCGAGGGCCGCCCGCGCGCCGCTGTCCAGATCAATCACGGGCTAGCCGAGCATGCCGCGCGCTATGTCCGCTTCGCTACCTTTCTGGGTGAGCGCGGCTTCCATGTCTACGTCCATGACCATCGCGGCCACGGCGCCACCAAGGCGACAGACGCGCCGCTCGGCCAGTTCGCTCAATCAGATGGCGGCGCCAAGGTCATCGCCGATGTCGCGGCCGTGCACGATCTGATCGCCGACGAACATCCCAGCCTGCCCGTCATTGTGTTTGGCCATTCCATGGGCGGCCTCGTCGCGCTTAATTTCATGCTTCATAATTCGAACCGCCTGCACGCCGCCGCCATCTGGAACGCGAATTTTTCGGCTGGGCTCGCCGGTCGTGCTGCGCAAGCCATTCTTGCCTGGGAAAAGTTCCGGCTCGGCTCCGACATGCCGTCGCGCATGCTGCCGAAACTGACCTTCCAGGCTTGGGGTAAAGCCGTCCCCGATCACCGCACGCCGTTCGACTGGCTGTCGCGCGACCCAGCCGAAGTCGAAAAGTACATCGCCGACCCGCTCTGCGGCTGGGATGCCTCTGTGTCGATGTGGCGCGACCTGTTTGGCTTTATCTTTGACGGTGCCGACGACACTAATTTTTCCGGCGTCCGCAAGACCCTTCCGATCTGCTTGGTCGGCGGCGAAAAGGACCCCGCCACCGACGGCGGCAAGGCGGTCAACCACCTCGCTGCGCGCCTGCACAGGATGGGCTTTTCGAATCTCGTTTCAAAGGTTTACACCGAGACCCGCCACGAAAGCCTGAACGAGGTGAACCGAGATATCATCATGGATGATTTCGCCGCCTGGGCTGACAGCGTGTTGAAACAAGCCTGATCGAGATAGGCATGGCCGACATTGGCACATTCGGATTGGCCCATTGCAAGAGCCGTGACAGCAGCACGCGGGATTGATAGTGCATGTTGCCCAAAAGTGCGCAGCGGTTTTGGGACAACGACATGCACAAAAAAGAAATCCAAGGCTGCGCTTCCGACCAATCACGGTGATCCATGACCGAGCCTCCGCTGAAAGGCATCCGCGTAATCGAACTCGCCCGCATCCTGGCCGGGCCGTGGGCCGGGCAGCTGCTTGCCGATCTCGGCGCCGACGTCATCAAGGTCGAGAGCCCGGATGGCGGCGACGACACCCGCAAATGGGGTCCGCCCTTCGTCATGAGCCATGACGGCGAGAACCTTTCAGCCGCCTATTACCATTCCTGCAATCGCGGCAAGCGTTCCATCGCCATCGATTTCTCGACGCCCGAAGGCGCCGAGACGATCCGCCGGCTGGTCGCGACATCAGACGTGCTGATCGAGAACTTCAAGCTCGGTGGCCTCAGGAAATACGGGCTCGACTATGACAGCTTGCGCAAGATCAACCCGCGGCTGATCTATTGCTCGATCACCGGCTTCGGCCAGGACGGGCCCTATGCGCCACGCGCCGGCTATGACTTCATCATCCAGGGCATGGCCGGCATGATGTCGATCACCGGCGAGGCTGGCCGCGAGCCGCAAAAGGCCGGCGTTGCCATCTCCGATATTTTCACCGGCCTCTATTCGGTGATCGCCATCCAGGCCGCACTTCGCCACGCCGAGAAGACCGGCGAAGGCCAGCACATCGACATGGCGCTCTACGACACCCAGATCTCGGCGCTCGGCAACCAGAACCTCAATTATCTGGTCTCCGGCAAATCGCCTGTGCAGATGGGCAATGCGCATATGAACATCGCGCCCTACGAAGTGGTGCCGGTGAAGGACGGCCATGTCATCCTGGCCATCGGCAATGACGGCCAGTTCGCCAAATTCTGCGCGGCCGTCGGATTGGACGACCTGCCATCGAACCCCGATTTCGCCACCAATCCTGCCCGGGTCGCCAACCGGGCGAAGCTGCGCGAACACATCATCGATGCGCTAAAGACCTTCGATCGTGATCCGCTGCTGGCTAAATTGGAGGCGGCAAGCGTGCCTGCCAGCCCGATCAACACGATCGGCGAGATGTTCGCCGACCCGCAGACCATCGCGCGCGGCATGCGGCTTGACCTCGACGACGGCCACGGCAATCTCTTGCCTTCGGTGCGCGCGCCGATGGTCATGTCGGGCACGCCGCTGGTCTATGAGCGGCCCTCGCCGCGCCTGGGCGAACACACCGCAGAAATCCTTGCCGAACTGGAGAGATCAGGAAAATGAAAACCGGCGGACAACTGATCGTCGATGCGCTCGAAGCCAACGGCACCGACCGCATCTATTGCGTGCCGGGAGAATCCTATCTTGCGGTGCTCGACGCGCTGCACGATTCGGCGATCCGCACCATCGTCTGCCGCCAGGAAGGCGGTGCTGCGATGATGGCCGACTGCCATGGCCGCCTGACCGGCAAGCCCGGTATCTGCTTCGTCACCCGCGGCCCCGGCGCCACCAACGCATCGGCCGGCATCCACATCGCCATGCAGGATTCGGTTCCCGTCATCCTGTTCATCGGCCAGGTCGCCAGCCACGCCAAGGAGCGTGAGGCTTTTCAAGAAGTCGACTATGTCAGGTTCTTCGGCGATATCGCCAAATGGGTGGTCGAGATCGACGATGCCTCGCGCATCCCCGAGTTCGTCACGCGGGCCTTCGCGGTGGCGACGTCCGGCCGCCCCGGCCCGGTGGTCATCTCGCTGCCGGAAGACATGCTGACCAGCTTGGCCGAGGCGCCGGAAGCCTTGCATTACACGCGCGTCGAAACCTCTCCCGGTGAAGCCGAACTCGACCGGCTTGAAGCGCTGCTCAATGCCGCGAAACGGCCTGTGGCAATTCTGGGCGGCACACGTTGGGATGCCAATGCCGTTCAGGAAATGCAGCGCATCGCCGAAGCCTGGTCGCTGCCGGTCGGCTGCTCCTTCCGCCGCCAGATGCTGTTCGATCATCTGCATCCAAACTATGCCGGCGATGTCGGCATCGGCATCAACCCGAAGCTGGCCACCGCCATCAAGCAGGCCGACCTCGTGTTGCTGATCGGCGGCCGCATGGGCGAGATGCCGTCGTCCGACTACACGCTGCTCAAGAGCCCCTACCCAGACCAGACACTGGTCCATGTCCACGCCGATGCCGGCGAGCTCGGCCGTGTCTACCGGTCAACGCTGGCGATCAATGCCTCGCCTGCCGCCTTCGTGCGATCCTTCGCCAGGAGGAAGGGGCCGGCGGCGCCGAACTGGGCCGACGAAACCCAACGCCTGCATGCCGCCTATCTCGACTGGTCGACACCGCCGGAAACCGGGCCCGGTCCGGTGCAGATGGGGCCGATCATGAACTATCTCGAAACGGTGCTGCCCGACGATGCGATCCTTACCAACGGCGCCGGCAACTACGCCACCTGGGTGCACCGCTTCCACCGTTCCCGGCGCTTTGCCACGCAGGCGGCACCGACCTCCGGCTCGATGGGCTACGGCACACCGGCAGCGGTCGCCGCCAAGGAATTGTTCCCCGATCGCGACGTGATCGCCTTTGCCGGCGACGGCTGCTTCCTGATGAACGGGCAGGAGTTCGCCACGGCCGTACAATACGATCTGCCGATCATCGTCATCGTCGTCAACAACGGCATCTACGGCACCATCCGCATGCATCAGGAGCGCGAGTATCCGGGCCGTGTCGTCGCCACCGATCTCAGGAATCCCGACTTCGCGGCTTTGGCTCGCGCCTATGGCGGCCACGGAGAAACGGTCGAGAAGACGGCCGACTTCGCGTCGGCCTTCGAACGCGCCCGCGCCAGCGGCAAGCCGTCGATCGTCGAGATCAGGCTCGACCCCGAGGCCATCACGCCGACCCGGACGATGACCCAGATCCGCGATAAGTCCTGACCTGGCAGGAAGGGGTGCCCCTTCCGCCGACGCAAGACTTGGCTACATCGTCGCCGCCTTCTCGATCTGCCCGCGGATCTCGCCATCCTTGTGGGCCGCCGTATGGATGTTGATGTAATATTTCCCGGCCATCAGGTCGGCAGCCTGCGCGTCGGTCAGGATCGCCGCCCCCTTGAACGGGCTTTTCGGAGCGCCCTTGAACGGGATGGCGACGCCGGCATTTTCACCCTTTGCTGCCGGACCGTGAATATGTCCGGCCGTCGCCGGTCCACTTAGACCAGAATACGTCACGTTCCAGGTCAGCTGTTTCGTGGCGGTGTTGAAGCCGAGATCGGCCTCGCCTTTGCCCTCTGTGGTGATGGGCGGATTCTCCTGAGCACCATCGAGCGTCGCCTTCATCTTCATCATGTCGGCCAAGGCCGGTGAATCGCACAGGAAGGAAGCCGAAACGGCCAGCGCCGAAAGCATCGGCGAGAAGGATTGCATGCGCATGGAAATCTCCGTTGTGGCGATGACATCCGCTGAAGCTGGATGCACCGCAACAACGGTTGTGCGAGCAGATGTTTCCACCGGTAACGGCTATTTTACGTCCCAACAAAAAGGGGCGGTCGCCCGCCCCCTTTTCGAATGCAGGCCTCAGAAGCCCAGTTGATCGCCTCTACTTGATGGCCCCTTACTTGATGGCCTTGTCGGTGATGGCGGTCGTGTAGGCGCCGGTCGGCTCCTTGGTGATGATCTTCTGATCGAGCAGCGCCTTGGCGGTGCGCGCGTAGGTCGCCGGGTCGAGCTTGCCGTCGGCATTGTCGATCAGCTTGGCGACTTCGCCCATCATGCGCTTCTGGTGGTTCTCGTCCTGGCCGCCATTGTCCATGACGATGCCGGCTGCCTCTTCGGAATTGTCGACGGCGTATTTCCAGCCTTTCATCGAGGCGCGCACGAAACGCACCATCTTGTCCTCGAAGGCCGGATCCTTGAGCTTGTCCTCGGACGCATAGAGCCCGTCCTCAAGCAGGTCGTTGCCCATTGCCGAGTAGTTGAACACGATCAGCTCTTCCGGCTTGTAGCCGGCGTCGATGAGCTGCCAGTATTCGTTGTAGGTCATGACCGAAATGCAATCCGCCTGCTTCTGGATCAGCGGTTGCACGTCGAAACTTTGCTTCAGCACGGTGACGCCGTCCGGACCGCCGTCGGTCTTCAGGCCGAGCTTGTTCATCCAGGCGTAGAACGGATATTCGTTGCCGAAGAACCAGACGCCGAGCGTATGGCCCTTGAAGTCGGCTTCGGTCTTGATCGGGCCGTCCTTCGGACAGACCAGCTGCATGCCGGCCTTCTTGAACGGCTGGGCGATATTGACCAGCGGCACGCCCTTTTCGCGGGCGGCCAGCGCGCCGCCCATCCAGTCGACGATGACATCGGCGCCGCCGCCGGCAATCACCTGCTCCGGCGCGATATCGGGGCCACCCGGCTTGATCTCGACGTCGAGGCCTTCGGCTTCATAGAACCCCTTGTCCTTGGCGACGTAATAGCCGGCAAACTGGGCCTGCGTGACCCATTTCAGCTGCAGCGTCACCTTGTCTGCGGCCATCGCCTGGAACGCGGCAAGCGACATCGCGCCGGCCAGCATCGAAATAACAAGTCTTTTCATGTTTTTACCCTCTGAAGTTAAGTGTTCACCCTTTAGGATCAGGACCTTCAATGCGCTCCTGATTCCAAACCCGCCACCGCCCTATCCACCACGGACGGAGGGATGCCAAAACGTGACTGCTCTCTCGAAAAGAGCGACCACGCCATAAAAGACCGAACCCGCAAGTGCTGCAACTGCGATTTCGGCCCAGACCATGTCGATATTCATCCGTCCGACTTCGGTCGAAATCCGGAATCCCATGCCGACCACCGGCGTGCCGAAGAACTCCGCAACGATGGCGCCGATCAGCGCCAGCGTCGAATTGATCTTCAGCGCGTTGAAGATGAAGGGGGCTGCCGCCGGCAGCCGCAGCTTGAACAGCGTCTGCCAGTAACTCGACGCATAAGTGCGCATCAGGTCGCGTTCCATATGGCCGGACGCGGCAAGGCCTGCGACCGTATTCACCAGCATCGGGAAGAAGGTCATGATGATGACGACCGCCGCCTTCGACTGCCAGTCGAAGCCGAACCACATGACCATGATCGGCGCCACGCCGATGATCGGCAACGCCGACACCATATTGCCGATCGGCAGCAAACCACGCCGCAGGAACGGCACGCGGTCGGCCGCGATGGCGGCGAGAAAGCCGGCACCGCTGCCGACGACATAGCCGAAGATCACCGCCTTGAAGATGGTCTGCCGCACGTCGGCGGCCAGAACCGGCAGCGAATTGGCGATACGAACGCCGATGGCGCTTGGCGGCGGCAGCAGGATGAAGGGGATGCCCGCGCCGCGCGTCACCGCCTCCCAGATGATCAGGATCCAGGCACCGAAGATCGCCGGGATGATCAGCCTCAAAGCGGTCGCCGCCCAGCGCGAGGTCGGGCGAAGCGCGGACAGAACCGTTACGCAGCGCCAGGCCAGAAGCCATGCCGCGGCAAGCAGCAAATAGAAGGATACGCGAGCGGTGCCTTCATTGCCGGTTATGCCGGCGAGCAGCATCCACGCCGCGCCATGCGCACCAAGGAAGAGCAACACCACCCCAATTGCCGGTGGGAAATTATCGGCCTCAATTGCCAGGAGCAGCAAAAGGAAAATCAAAGCCGCGGTCGCCGTACCGTAACCGGGCGTGGCATCGACAAGCGGCCAAAGAAGGAGCGCGCCGGCAAGAAGGGCAAGCGCGGCAACCCCTTGCCAGGAACGAGGCGTGATCGACGAAAGGAGATCGCTCATGCCGGTCTCCCGCCCATAGCGCGGTCGACGATGCGCCCGGCAATGCCGACCACCATCACCAGCAGCGCCGCTACGACCGAGCCGGCCACCAGCGCCGACCAGATGTCGATGGTCTGGCTGTAATAGGCGCCGGCGAGCAGCTTGGCGCCGATGCCGGCGACGGCACCGGTCGGCAGTTCGCCGACAATGGCGCCAACAAGGCTGGCGGCGACCGCGACCTTCATCGAGGTGAACAGGAACGGCACCGAAGCCGGTACGCGCAATTTCCAGAAGGTCTGCGAGGGGCTGGCATTGTAGGTGTGCATCAGATCGAGATGGGTGAGCTCGGGCGAGCGCAGGCCCTTCACCATACCGACGGCCACGGGGAAGAACGACAGATAGGTCGAGATCAGCGCTTTAGGGATCAGCCCGGTGATGCCGATCGCCGCCAGCACGACGATGATCATCGGCGCCACCGCCAGGATCGGAATCGTCTGCGAGGCAATGATCCACGGCATCAGGCTGCGGTCGAGCGTCGCCACATGCACGATGCCGACGGCGATCACGATGCCAAGCGCCGTGCCGAAGGCGAAGCCGAGCAGCGTCGAGGACAGCGTCACCCAGGCATTGTAGACAAGGCTGCGGCTCGAGGTGACCTTGCGCAGAAACGTGTTCTCGAAGAAATTCACCGCCACCTGATGCGGCGCCGGCAGCGTCGGTTTCGGCTGTGACATCGTCTTGCCGATAAATTCCACAACCCCTGGCGTCTCGCCGGCGCGGCGGTCGAGATCGCGCTGAAACGGCGCGTTGAGGATGACGGCCATAATGTACCAAACGACAACCACGCCCGCGAGGATCGAGGTCACAGGAACGATCTTGTCGCGAAAGGAGTCCATCTAGCGGCCCTCGGGCGACAGGCGCCCACCACACCCCAACGGGGAGAGGAGGGCCGGAGCGAAGCGAAGGCCGGGTGAGGGGGTAGAAATCTTTCCGTCGAGGCAAGCTAAGACCGTATCAAGGACCGCTCGGCGTTCGGCCAAAACTTCATGGTTCCAGAACCGGAGAACGGAATAACCATGGCCATTCAGCCAAGCAGTTCTCGCGGCATCGGTTGGAGAATCGGCGCGCTGGCTGCCGTCGATTTCCACAATCAGCGCTCTCTCGCGACAGACGAAATCTGCAAAGAAAGGCCCAAGCGGCACTTGCCTCACAAATTTGTAGCCGTTGAGATGGCGTCCTCTTAGTTCCCCCCAAAGCCTGTATTCAGCCTCAGTCTCGTCAACCCGTAGCTTTCGAGCGCGATCGGTTGCCTTCGCCCTTCTTTTGGTCGGATCCGCCAAGGCCCCCTCACTCGGCCGCTGCGCGGCCACCCTCTCCCCGTTGGGGAGAGGAGGCAGCCCATTCTCCACCCGCTCAATCATCATAGCTGTGCCCTGCCCTGAGGCCATCACGCACCCGCGCGGCGATCGCCAGGAACTCCGGCGTCTCGCGAATGTCGAGCGGACGCCGCTTCGGCAGCGTCGATTCGATAACGTCGCTGACGCGGCCCGGACGCGGCGACATGACGATGATGCGCGTCGAAAGGTAGACTGCCTCGGGAATGGAATGGGTGACGAAGCAGATTGTCTTGTTGGTCCGCTCCCACAGTTCCAGCAGCTGTTCATTGAGATGGTCGCGCACGATCTCGTCCAGCGCGCCGAACGGCTCGTCCATCAACAAAAGATCGGCATCGAAGGCCAGCGCCCGCGCGATCGAGGCGCGCTGCTGCATGCCGCCGGAAAGTTGCCACGGATATTTCTGCTCGAAGCCGGACAGGTTGACGAGATCGAGCGTGCGCTTGATGCGCGCCGCCTGCTCTGCCTTGGACAGGCCCATGATCTCCAGCGGCAGCGCCACGTTGCGCGAGATCGTACGCCACGGATAAAGTGCGGCCGCCTGGAAGACATAGCCATAGGCGCGGCTCTGGCGCGCCTGCTCGGGCGTCAAGCCGTTGACGGAGATGCTTCCGGAGGTCGGTTTCTCCAGATCGGCGATGACCCGCAGCAAGGTCGTCTTGCCGCAGCCGGACGGCCCGATGAAGGACACGAATTCACCCTTGCCGATCGTTAGGTCGACATTCGACAGTGCCTGCACCGGACCATCACTGGTCTGGAAGGTCAGGTCGAGCTTGCTTGCCGAAACGACGGCTGGCGATGCTCCCGTCATAGGCCGCAGCCCGCCTTTTCGCACCGCTGGCGCGCCTGCTGGAATCCGGTTGATCTTTCCTCGATGTTGCTTTCCACTCGCCCCGTCCTATCCGGCTGAGAGTTCCTACTCGATCGAGAGTCGCCCCGATGTCGCCCAAACTCACTTGTCATCTTATCCGCCCTGAAAGCTCTTATGAAGGCAAGCAGGGACTGAGTTATTTCACCGGCATCGCCGCCGAGACGGTCGGCTCTACCGGCATCTGCATGCATCTGCTCACCATGCCGCCCGGTGCCCGCGCCAAGGCGCACATGCATGAAAGCCATGAGACGGCGATCTATGTGCTCTCCGGCGAAGTCCATACCTGGTATGGCGACCGGCTCGAACAGCATATCCTGGTCAAGGCCGGCGACCTCTTCTACATTCCTGCCGGAGTGCCGCACCTGCCCGCCAATCTGAGCGACAGCCCGGCGTCGGCGGTCATCGCCCGCACCGATCCCAACGAGCAGGAAAGCGTCGTCCTGCTGCCGGAACTGGATGCGCTGGTCGCCTGAGGCCGACGCTGAGGCAGCGGCCATCATCGGCAACGGGAGACTTCCCCCATGACCGTGCCGTCCTCGTCGGCAATCACCAGCCTCTTGGCGTTCTTGGTACTCCGCTTGATGGTGAACTGGCCGGGTGACTCACCCTCCTCGCCTTCCGCCTGGCATTGCGCCTTCACCACCAGCGAACCGTCGGCCTGCGCCTGCTTTTCGGTGAAAGTGCAGGCGCTGGCCACAGTGATGAATTCCTTGTCGGTCAGGAGCAGCATGTCCTCGGCATAGACCTGCTGGCCGTTCTTGTTGATACAGCCTGACTTGTTGCCATAGGGCTTGGAAAGGTCGATCGCGGCGGCCGAAGCCTGGCCGGCGGCCAGCAGGATCGCGGCTGCGAGATGAACAGCGCGCAAGCTCACACCCCGGTCGCCGGAATGCCTGTGCGTTCCACCTTGCGCGGCGCGGAAATCTCCTTCCAGGTCGACAGCGCCCGGTTGATCGCCGCGTTCGGCTCACGAGCGACAAACTCGCCATGGCCGGGCTTCGCCTTGACTTCAGCCTCCTGGATCGACAGTTCGCCGCGCGAGAAGACGAAGCGCGGCAGGCCGGTCACCTCAAAACCTTCGAAGACGTTGTAGTCGATCACCGACTGCTGTTTCTTGGCCGCGATCGTCTTCTTGCGCTTCGGGTCCCAGACCACGATATCGGCGTCCGCACCCTCAACGATAGCGCCCTTCTTCGGATACATGTTGAGGATCTTCGCGATATTGGTCGAGGTCACCGCGACGAACTCGTTCATCGTCAGCCGTCCGGTGTTGACACCTGTGGTCCACAGCACCGGCAAGCGGTCCTCGAGCCCGCCGGTGCCGTTCGGGATTTTGGTGAAATCGCCGACGCCGTTGCGCTTTTGGCTGGTGGTGAAGGCGCAATGGTCGGTCGCCACCACTTGCAGCGATCCGGCCTGCAGGCCGGCCCACAGCGAATCCTGATGCAGCTTGTTGCGGAAGGGCGGGCTCATCACACGGCGCGCCGCATGGTCCCAGTCCTTGTTGAAATATTCGCTCTCGTCGAGGGTCAAATGCTGAATCAATGGCTCGCCGAACACCCGCATGCCCTTCTGGCGCGCCCGGCGAATGGCTTCGTGGGCCTGCTCGCAGGAGACATGCACTACATAGAGCGGCACGCCGGCCATGTCGGCGATCATGATGGCGCGGTTGGTCGCCTCGCCTTCCACTTCCGGTGGGCGCGAATAGGCGTGCCCTTCGGGGCCGTTATTGCCCGCGGCCAGAAGCTTCTGCGACAGGGCGGCAACCACGTCGCCATTCTCGGCATGGACCAGCGGCAGTGCGCCAAGGTCGGCGCAGCGCTGGAACGACGAATACATCTCGTCGTCGTCGACCATCAGCGCGCCCTTGTAAGCCATGAAGTGCTTGAACGAGGTTATGCCCTTGTCGACAACGGTGGCCATCTCGTCGAACACCTGCTTGCCCCACCAGGTGATCGCCATGTGGAAAGAATAGTCGCAGGAGGCTTTCGAGGTCTTGTTGTCCCACATCTGCAAGGCCTCAAGCAGCGACTGCTGCGGCGCCGGCAGGCAGAAATCGACAACCATCGTCGTGCCGCCGGCAAGTGCTGCGCGCGTGCCGCTCTCGAAATCGTCGGCCGAATAGGTGCCCATGAACGGCATTTCGAGATGGGTATGCGGATCGATACCGCCCGGCATCACATAGCAGCCGGTGGCGTCGAACTCGTGGTCGCCATGCAGATCCGGGCCGATGGCGATGATCTTGCCGCGCTTGAACAGCACGTCGGCCTTCCACGTGCGATCGGCGGTCACGATGGTGCCGTTCTTGATGACTTTGGACATTTTCTTGTTCCCTTGTTTTTCTCGCGCTTCTTGTGAGCGGCGTTTGAAATCCGAATTTCTAGTTCACTCCACAATCACCGCCGTCTCCACCACCGCGTGGAACAGCACGTCGGCGCCAGCTGCAGCCCATTCCTTTGAGATCTCCTCTGCCTCGTTGTGGCTGAGCCCGTCGACGCAGGGGCACATCACCATCGCCGTCGGCGCGACGCGGTTGATCCAGCAGGCGTCGTGGCCGGCACCGGAGACGATATTGCGGTGCGTATAACCCAAGCGCTCTGCCGCATCCCGCACAGCCTTGACGCAGCCCGCATCGAAGGTGACCGGATCGAAATGGCCGACCTGATCGATCACGTATTTGATGTCGAGCGCCTCGCAGATCGTGTCGATGCCTTCGCGGATGCGCCCGTCCATCGCGTCCAGCACTTCCTTTTCCGGCGAGCGGATGTCGATGGTGAACACGGTGCGGCCGGCGATGATGTTGCGCGAGTTCGGGTAGACTTCCATATGGCCGACCGCGCCGACGGCGTCGGGCTGGTAGTCCATGGCGATCTCGTGAACCAGCTCGATCACCCGCGCCATGCCGAGCCCGGCGTTGCGGCGCTTCGGCATCGGCGTCGAGCCGGTATGCGCCTCCTTGCCGGTCAGCGTCACCTGCAGCCATTTCAGCCCCTGGCCATGGGTGACGACACCGATGTCTATGCCCTCGTCCTCGAGGATCGGGCCTTGCTCAATATGCAGCTCGAAGAAGGCGTGGATCTTGCGGTCACCGACTTTCTCGGTGCCCTTCCAGCCGATGCGTTCGAGCTCCTCGCCGAACTTCTTGCCGTCTTTGTCGACATGCGAATAGACGTCGGCCTGGTCGAGGACGCCGGCAAAAACGCCGGACGCCATCATGGCCGGCGCAAAGCGCGCGCCTTCCTCGTTCGTCCAGTTGGTGACGACGATCGGATGTTTTGTCTTGATGCCGAGCTCGTTGAGCGAGCGCACGATCTCCAGCCCGCCAAGAACGCCGAGTACGCCGTCATATTTTCCCCCGGTCGGCTGGGTGTCGAGATGGCTACCGACATAGACCGGCGGCAGATCAGGGTCGGTGCCTTCGCGGCGGGCAAACATCGTGCCCATCTCGTCGAGGCCCATTTCGAGCCCCGCCGCCTCGCACCAGCGCTTGAACAGATGCCGCCCCTCGCCATCCTCGTCGGTCAACGTCTGGCGATTGTTGCCGCCGGCGATGCCGGGGCCGATCTTCGCCATCTCCATTATCGAATCCCACAAACGGTCTGAATTGATTCGCAGATTCTCGCCGGGAGCGGCCATATTCTAAAACCTCATCGATTCCGGCACGCCGGCGTCCCCCTCCCCCTCGAGGGGAGGGTGGCCGCGAAGCGGTCGGGTGGGGTCGCCGAACATGCGTACGACCTTCTCCTTCACCACCTGCGCGACATGCCATGCGCTGTTTATGACATCGGGCTCGTCAACGCGAAATATATCGAACCCGAGCGATCGCAGATAGGCGTCACGGACAGCATCGTGCCGTTTGCCCAGTTCCTGTTCGTGCAGATCGCCATCCACTTCCACGACCAGCTTTACGGCGAGGCAGGCAAAATCAACGATATAGGGCCCAATCGGACACTGGCGGCGGAACTTGACGCCGGCTGATTTCAGCTCGCGCAATTCATACCACAGCAGGGATTCGCCTTTGGTCGCATGAACTCGCAGCGTGCGCGCCTTTTGACGCATTTCGAAGCTCACACGGGTACGGGGCATCAGAAACAACCTCGCAGCAGAAGATCAGGTCGGCGCGCGTCGCCACCGACCCCACCCGGCCGCTTCGCGGCCACCCTCCCCTCAAGGGGGAGGGAAAGCTGCGGCGCGTCCCTCAATCCACCGCCCTCAGCACTTCACGCACATGGTCGATCAATTCATTGATCTGGCCTTTGGTGATGATCAGCGGCGGCGACAGCGCGATGATGTCGCCGGTGGTGCGGATCAGGGCGCCGCGCTCGAACGCCTTGACGAAGGCCGAGAAGGCACGCTTGGTCGGACTGCCGGGGATGGGCGCCAGCTCGATCGCGCCGATCAGGCCGATGTTTCTGATGTCGATGACGTTCGGCTCGCCCTTCAGCGAATGCAGCGCATCTTCCCAATACGGCGCCAGTTCCTCGCCGCGGGTCAGCAGCCCCTCTTCCTTATAGGTGTCGAGCGTGCCGAGCGCCGCCGCACAGGCGATCGGATTGCCCGAATAGGTGTAGCCGTGGAAGAACTCGATCATATGCTCGGGGCCGGTCATGAAAGCGTCGTGGATTTCCTTCTTGACGAACACCGCGCCCATCGGGATGACGCCGTTGGAGACGCCCTTGGCGGTCGTCATGATATCAGGCGTGACGCCGAAATAGTCGGCGGCGAACGGCGTGCCGAGGCGGCCGAAGCCGGTGATGACTTCGTCGAAAATCAGCAGGATGCTGTGCTTGGTGCAGATCTCGCGCAGCCTCTCGAGATAGCCCTTCGGCGGCAGGATGACACCGGTGGAACCGGCCACCGGCTCGACGATGACGGCCGCGATGGTCGAGGCATCATGCAGCGCGACGATGCGCTCCAGCTCATTGGCCAATTCCGCGCCATGCTCCGGCACACCCTTGGTGAACGAATTCTTCTCGGGCAGGTGCGTGTGCGGCATGTGGTCGACGCCGCCGAGCAGCGTGCCGAACATCTTGCGGTTGGTGACGATGCCGCCGACCGAGATGCCGCCGAAATTGACGCCGTGATAGCCGCGCTCGCGGCCGATCAGGCGGGTGCGTGAGCCCTCGCCTCTGGCGCGGTGATAGGCGATCGCCATCTTCAGCGCGGTCTCGACCGACTCCGATCCGGAATTGGTGAAGAACACGTGGTCCATGCCCTTCGGCGCCAGGTCGACCAAACGGTTCGCCAGTTCGAAGACGATCGGGTGGCCCATCTGGAACGCCGGCGCATAGTCGAGTTCGGCGGCCTGGCTCTGGATAGCCTCGGTGATCTTCGGCCGGCAGTGGCCGGCATTGACGCACCACAGGCCGGCGGTGCCGTCTAAAACCTTGCGCCCGTCGCTCGTCGTGTAATGCATGTCCTTGGCGGACACCATCATGCGAGGCGCCTGTTTGAACTGCCGGTTTGCCGTGAACGGCATCCAGAATGCGCTGAGATCGTTCGGCGTGACTTTCAGCCGGTTGGACATGACCAAGACTTCCCCTTGTAACCTGTTTCGGTGCGGCTAACGCTTGGTCTTCCCGACACTTGGTCTCTGCTGCGTTTTCGTGCTACGCAAATTTTTGACCGATTGGACAAACGTTAGCACCGCCCTGTCGGCGGTCAAGGGATTACTAGCGGAAATGCGGCATCTGAAGCGCGCTCCACAGGCCGGAGAAAAACTGGTCCAGAGAATTGGTCCAGATGACCCTTGCGGCAATGTCCTGCGGGGATGACGACTGGCATGGACGCTCCTCGCCGCACCCGCATCCAGCAGGAAAAGCGCGAGCTCATCCTGGAGGCGGCGCTCGAGGTCTTCTCAACCAACGGCTTTCGCGGCTCGACCATCGACCAGATCGCCGAAGCCGCCGGCATGTCGAAGCCTAACCTGCTCTACTATTTCCGCCGCAAGGAGGACATCCACGAGACGCTGATGCAGCGGCTTCTGGACACCTGGCTGGCGCCGCTGCGCGAACTCGACGACATCGGCGACCCGCTGACCGAATTGCGCAGCTATATCAGGCGCAAACTCGAAATGGCGCGCGATTTCCCTAGGGAAAGCCGGCTGTTCGCCAACGAGATCCTGCAGGGCGCGCCGCGCATCATGCCGATGCTGGAAGGCGAGTTGAAGACGCTGGTCGACGAGAAGGCCGCCGTCGTCAAAGGCTGGATGCGCGCCGGCAAGATCGCGCCCACCGACCCCTGGCACCTGATCTTCTCGATCTGGGCGACGACGCAGCACTATGCCGATTTCGACGTTCAGGTCCGCGCCGTGCTCGGCCCCGACCGCGGCGGCGACGGCCGCTTCGAGGACGCGGCAAGGTTTCTGGAACAGCTGTTCATCGACGGGCTGAAGCCGAAAACCTAACTCTCGTTTTGTCATCCTGGGGTCTGCGCTGCGGCGCTTCGCGGCTGCTACGCCCTGGGATGACGAAGCTGACGGGCTGCGGCCAACCATCGGCTGATTGCGTCGGAGAATCCACCGGCGTCATTATAGCGGTATCGATACCAGGATAAAATTTGAACTGTTTGAGACGTCTCGGATGCCCCATCTTCCACTCAGAGCAACAACATGGAGGCTCCAAACGTGGAACTGAAAGACAAGACCGTCCTCATCACCGGATCGACCGATGGCGTCGGCCGCGTGGTCGCGCAAAGGCTCGGGGCCGGCGGTGCGCGGGTCCTGGTGCATGGCCGCGATGCGACACGGGGCAAGGATGTCGTCGCACAGATCGAAGCCGCTGGCGGCAAGGCCGAGCTTCTCGTCGCCGACCTCTCGTCCCTGGCCGAAGTCGGCCGTCTCGCCGAGGCCGTTCGCGCCCGCACAGGCCGGCTCGATATCCTCATCAACAACGCCGGCATCGGCACCGCCGGCACCAAACGACAGGTCAGCGCCGACGGCTACGAACTGCGCTTCGCCGTCAACTATCTCGCCGGCTTCCTGCTGACATCAGAGCTTCTGCCGCTGCTCAAGGCGAGTGCGCCGGCGCGCATCATCAATGTCGCCTCGGCCGGCCAGCAGGCGATCGATTTCGACGATGTCATGCTGACCCGCTCCTATGACAGCGTCCGCGCCTACTGCCAGAGCAAGCTGGCGCAGATCATGTTCACCATCGATCTGGCGCAGGAGCTGAAGAACACCGGCGTCACCGTCAACAGCCTGCATCCTGCAAGCTACATGAACACCACCATGGTCCGGCAAGCCGGCGTCACGCCGTGGAGTTCGGTCGAGACCGGCGCTGACGCCATCCTCAACCTTGCCACGTCAACTGCGCTCGAAGGGCGGAGCGGCCTCTATTTCGACGGCCAGAGAGAATCTCGCGCCGATGCGCAGGCCTATGACGCAAAGGCAAGACAGCAATTGCGGACATTGAGCCTCGACCTCGTTGGGCGCCCCTCCCCGATATCGAAGGAACGGCATTCATGACTGAGAAAATCCAACATGCCGTGATCGTCGGCGGCTCGTCCGGCATCGGGCCTGGCCACGGCGCGGAAGCTGCTTGGCCCGGGTATGAAGGTGACCATCACCGGCCGCAACCAGGAAAGGCTCAAGGGTGCATGGCGCAGCCTTGGCGGGGCCGGCCAGCGATTTGCCGCATAGTGCATGTCGCCCAAAAACCTGCCGTCGGGCTTTGACCCGAGGGTGCGCAGCGGTTTTGGGATAACGACATGCATTAAAACAAGCGATATGGCACGCTGTTCGAAAAGGCTCAATCGGACGTCAGGCCGGGCCAGAAGGCCAGCGCCATTAGCCCGGCAATAATGGCATACCATACCACCGTATGGACTGCCTTCATGATCGGCCGCCCCACTTCCCGTGCCCGGTTCGGATGCAGGGGGTCATACATGACCTTAACCGCCGCTCCGACCGAACCGGTCATGTTATTGACCGGCAAATGCGATTCAAAGCGCCAGATCTTGCCGAGGCGATCGGCGAATTCGATGGTCGGCGTCCTGGGCGAGTCGTCCGACATCTTTATCTCCACCACCTTGCCTGTCACATAGACGCGACGGTGCCGAAGCACGAGATCGCCATAGGTGTGGGGAACGACAAGCACTAGGAAAAAGAGACCGCAGACGAAGCACCAGAGTTGGATATCGCTCGGAAAATAGCCGAATGTTTCGGCAAGCGCCCGAAGCGGCGAGAGCGCGAGGTGAAAGGCCTGCGAAACGCTTTCCCAGAAGCTATTCCAGCTTTGCTCCATAAAGGCTCCGACAAGCGAAACTGAGCCAATCATACGAGGCATTCGCAACGGAGCGATTAATGCGCAGATGACAATTCATACCATATCGGCTGCGCGATTCCCCTTAAAGCGCCTGGCCCATCAGCGCTAGAAATCCTCCGGTCAGCGCGACATTGGCGACAAAGCCGTTGATGCGGGCGGCGCGCTCTGGCCCCTGATGATCCCAGAAATTGTGGAACATCGGGGTGGCGACCAGCATGAAGAGGATCAGACATGCCGCAGCAAGAGCGGTCCAGATGCCTGCAATCACCAGCCCTCCGGCGACGATCTGCAGGACGATGCCGAGCCACAGCATCAGCCACGCCTGCGGCACGCCACGCGTCGTCATCAGCTGAGTCAGGAAGTCCACGTTCTGGATGTTGCGCAGGCCGGCAAAGACAAAGGCGCCGCCAAGCAGCAGGTGTGCGGTAAACAGAATCTCATTCTCAAAATTCGACAACATGGTCTTGATCCCGAAGCAAAGGGACGCGGCGTAAAGGCCGCGCGTCAGGTCCGTCCGCTCAAGCGGCCTTGGCCGCCGCTACCGGATGAATGGCGTGGAAGGGAACGCAGAGCCGGTTCCAGGTGTTGATCATGCCGATCGCGACGGACAGCTTGACCAGTTCCTCTTCCAAAAAGTGTTCAAGCGTTTTTGCGTAGAGATCGTCCGGCACGCCGCTGTCCGCGATCTTCGTTACTGTTTCGGTCCAGGCGAAGGCGGCGCGTTCGCGCTCGGAAAACAGCGGCGATTCCTTCCAGGCGGAGACGAGATAAAGCCGCTGTTCGGTCTCGCCGTCATGACGCGCCTCGCGGCTGTGCATCTCGACGCAATACGAACAGCCATTGATCTGCGACGCCCGCAGCTTGATCAGGTGCAGCAGGCTTTTCTCGAGCCCGCATTCGTCGACCGCCTTGTTGAGCGCCGACACCGCTTTCATGATTTCCGGCGCCGCGCCGAAGAATTGCAGCCTCTGCTTCATCGTCATTACCTTTCACGCTTGCTTGGTTGAACTGGATTTCTGCGGTCGCTGATGGCGCTCGACAAAGGCGCAGTTCGCGGCGACCGAACGGGGATCGGCATCGCTCACGTACTCCGCCACGATGTTGGACAGCCGGGCCTCGGCAAGAGCGGCGCGATAGGCGCGTTCGGCCTTCAGCATCGCGACCCTGATGCCGCAGGGTTTGACGTAAACCGACGCATCGAGCCTGGCCGGCCCGCGCTGACGGATTTCGCCGCAGCGGAAGGCCGGTTCGTCTCCTTCCACGGCGAGCACGATGTCGAGCAGCGTTATGCGCTCGGCCGGCCGCGCCAGCCGGTAACCGCCCGATGGCCCGGGCACCGATTCCAGGATGCCCAAGGCCGTTAGTGCGTTGAGATGCTTGAGGAGATAGCTCGGCGACAGGCCGAAAGCTTCCGCCATGGCAGCACCCGGCATGGTCGCCGCGCCTTCGACGCCGGCAAGCATCGCGGCGCAGTGGATGGCCGCTTCGACGCCCTCACCCAGCTTCATCGTGCTGATCTCCAATTCATGGATATGATTTATCGTGGATAATTTTTATCCGCAATAGGAAATTAAGAGTCTCGACTCTGGATGGGATGGCTGCCCTGCCGGCGATTTTATCCGATCGATGGCGCCGCCCCTCATTGCCCTGCCGGGCATTTCTCCCCGTAGAACGGAGAGAAAGACGCCGGCATCGAAGTTTTCGCCAATCTCCAGCGTTGCAGAATTGAGAGCCAAGGCCGCGGCCAGCGGGCTTCTCCCCGTTTACGGGGAGAAGGTGCCGGCAGGCGGATGAGGGGCAGCGCCGACCTCAACGGCTGCACAGCTAAAGCGCTCCCGCACTGTGTGAGAGATAAGACAGGCCGATCCTCGTCCGTCCCTATTCCGCCGCCACCTTGGCCATCGGGTTGTTCGGATGCGTCGTCCAGTTGGCGTAGACCGGCGACACCGGTCTGCCGGTGCGCTGGTCGATTACGCCGGCCGCCAGCGGTTCCATGGTGATGCAGTTCTCGACCGGGCAGACATTGACGCAGAGGTTGCAGCCGACGCATTCGGCCTCGATCACCTCGAAATGCCTGACGCCATCGACGATTGCGGTGATCGCCTGGTGCGAGGTGTCCTCGCAGGCGATGTGGCAGCGGCCGCATTTGATGCAGGCCTCCTGGTCGATATGCGCCTTGGCGACGTAGTTGAGGTTGAGATACTGCCAGTCGGTGACGTTGGGAGTGGCGCGGCCGACGATGTCGTCGAGCGAGGCATGGCCCTTCTCGTCCATCCAGTTTTCCAGGCCGGCGATCATCTCCTGCACGATCTTGAAGCCATAGGTCATCGCCGCCGTGCACACCTGCACATTGCCGGCGCCGAGCGCCATGAATTCGGCAGCGTCGCGCCACGTGGTGATGCCGCCGATACCGGAGATCGGCAAGCCATGCGTTTCCGGATCGCGGGCGATCTCGGCCACCATGTTCATGGCGATCGGCTTCACCGCCGGGCCGCAATAGCCGCCATGCGAACCCTTGCCGTCAATCGTCGGCTCCGGCGCGAAACTATCGAGATTGACGCCGGTGATCGAATTGATGGTGTTGATCAGCGACACCGCGTCTGTGCCGCCGGCAAGGGCGGCCCGCGCCGGCTTGCGTATGTCGGTGATGTTGGGCGTCAGCTTGGTGATAACAGGCATGCGGGTGTTGGCCTTGCACCAGCGCACCACCATTTCGATGTATTCCGGCACCTGGCCGACGGCAGCACCCATGCCGCGTTCCGACATGCCGTGCGGGCAGCCGAAATTGAGCTCGATGCCGTCGGCCCCCGTCTCCTCGACCCCCGGCAGAATCGCCTTCCACGCATGCTCCTCGCAAGGCACCATCAGCGAGACGACGATGGCGCGGTCGGGCCAGTCCATCTTGACCTGCTTTATCTCGCGCAGATTGACCTGCAGGTCGCGGTCGGTGATCAGCTCGATATTGTTCAAACCGAGCAGGCGGCGATCGGCGCCCCAGATCGCGCCGTAACGCGGACCGTTGACGTTGACCACCGGCGGACCTTCTTCGCCGAGCGTCTTCCACACCACGCCGCCCCAGCCCGCCTTAAAGGCGCGGATGACGTTGTAGGCCTTGTCGGTCGGCGGCGCCGAAGCAAGCCAGAACGGATTCGGCGATTTGATGCCGACGAAATTGTTGCTTATGTCTGCCATGCTCATGCCCTCCCGTTCGAGGTCAGTGCCCGGTGGATCGATTCGGCCGCGTCGCGGCCCTGTGCGACGGCGGAGACTGTCAGGTCGTCGCCGCCAAAGATGCAGTCGCCGCCGGCCCAGACATTGGCCAGCGAGGTGCGGCCTTCGGCATCGACCTTGATGCGGCCAGCTTCCAAAGCAAGCAAGGCACCGCTGCCGTTGAGCGCAGCCGGGACAAAACTCTGGCCGATCGCCTTGAACACCTGGTCGGCGGTAAGCGTCAGCCGCTCGCCGGTGCCGACGAGCTTGTCGCCATCCATCGCCGTATATTCGAGCTCGATGCCCGACACCTTGCCGCCTTCGGCAATGACCCGCTTCGGCTGCAGCCAGTGACGGATGATGACGCCGTTGGCGGCAGCCAGATCCTGCTCGAATTCCGAGGCGTTCATGTGCTCCTGGCCGCGCCGGTAGCAGATCGTCACCTCTTCGGCGCCGAGCAGCTTCGATTGCACCGCCGCGTCGATCGCCGTCATGCCGCCGCCGATGACGACGACGCGCCGGCCGACCGGCAGGCTGGCAAGATCGCTCGCCTGGCGAAGCTCCGCAATGAACTCCACCGCATTGGTGACGCCCTGCGCCTCCTCGCCGTCGGCGCGTAGCGCGTTGACGCCGCCAAGCCCCATGCCGAGAAACACCGCGTCGTAGTTCCTGGTCAGGTCCGAGAGTTGGTAGTCACGGCCGAGCGCCTTGCCGTTCTGGATGTCGATGCCGCCGATCGACTGGATATAGTCGACCTCGGCCTGGGCGAAATTGTCGATGCTCTTGTAGGCGGCGATGCCGTATTCATTGAGGCCGCCGGCTTTCGGACGGGCTTCCAGGATGGTCACGTCGTGACCGTGGCGGGCGAGCCGATGAGCGGCGGCAAGCCCGGCCGGTCCGGCGCCGACGACGGCGACCGTCTTGCCGGTCGGGGCGGCGCGCGGGTAAAACTGCTTATTCTCAGCCATGGCGACATCGGTGGCGTAGCGCTGCAGTCGGCCGATCTGCACCGGCTTGCCTTCCGCCACTTCGCGCACGCAGACTTCCTCGCACAGCGTCTCGGTCGGGCAGACGCGGGCACACATGCCGCCCAAAATGTTCTGGTCGAAAATCGTCTTTGCCGAGCCGATCGGATTGCCTGTCGAGATCTGGCGGATGAACAGCGGGATGTCGATCGAGGTCGGGCATGCGTTCATGCACGGCGCGTCATAACAGAAATAGCAGCGATCGGACTCGACCAGCGCCTCGTGATGATCGAGCGGCGGATGCAGGTCGGAAAAATTATCCGCATATTGTTCAGGCGAAAGCCGGCCGCCGGCAATGCCCTGCTTGAAATGACCAGTCGCCATTCCGCTTCCCCATTCTTGTGGTTTTGCCGAAGGCTAACACGTTTTGTTTTTTTATCAATTGGTCAATTTTCAGCCAAGTTGCTGAAAACGCTTAATAAAAATATGATAATTGTAGTCATGTTTTCGAGGTGTGCGAGCGATCACGACGCAGACAGGAGGCCCATTCCGGAGGCACGGCCATGGATAGACCTGATCTCGTTCGCGACAAGTTCCTGCAGCCGCCACAGGTTGCGGTCGCGAATGCCGAATTCTTCCAGATGATGGACGGTGTTGTAGAGATATTCGGCGCCCGACCCGACATGCCCGCACGCCCGCGCCAGCACTTGCGCTACCCTCTCCAGCGGCTGTTTGAGCGACGTCCCCCTGCCGGTCACACCGACCCAGAAGCCCAGCGCCCGCAGTGAACCTTGAGCCGTACGCACCGGAAGCCATCTGACCGAGCCGACGCTCTCGTGATCGTCGATCTCGCGCCGCAACAGTCTTTCGATCTGCAGCGGCTTTTCTCCCTCCGGCAAGCGGTAGATCACACCATCGCATCGCCCACCTCGTTCGAGCGCCATCATTAGTCCCGGTTGCGCAGCGCTGCCGCGCCAGCGAGCGATGTCGAGGCAGAAGGACCGATGCCAGCCGAAAGCGGTGGCGCGCTGTCGTTCGACGGACTCGAAAGCCGGCTTCCAGATCAGCGAGCCATAGGCGTACACCCACAAGGGCCCGCGTCTGCTTCATCAGAAAGCCGCGACGCGAGGGTTTGGAAATCCTCATCGTTCAGTTGCGTCCAACTGCCATCGGGACCGGGATCGGCCTCCTCCCGATGGCATAGCGCGACAAGCTCCGGCGTAAGCGACATTAGGCGCATGAATCGACACCCCCTTACGCAGCAAAGTCGAAAACCGAGACACGCGCAAGATTGCGAATGAGGCGCACCTTGCCGTCATCGATTTCTGGCCCAGATGTCGGATTTCCGTCGCCAAGATCGTCCTAGGATGGATCAAACCACAATCCACAACTGGAAACGCAAGGAGCACGACAATGCCAAAGTCCCCGATGCCCTTCTTCTGGTACGAACTGATGACCACCGACCTCGACGCCGCCGAGGCCTTCTATACAATTGTGGTCGGCTGGACGGCGCAGCCCTTCGATGGCGCGCCAGGCATGCCGCGTTATATCGTCATGAATGTCGGCGAGCGCGGCGTTGGCGGGCTGATGGCGCAGCCGGACGAAGTGCGCAAGATGGGTATGCCGCCGGCCTGGGTCGGTTACATCCACACCAGGGATGTCGATGCCTCGACAAAATCGTTGAAGGAAGCTGGCGGTACGGTTCACCGCGAACCCGATGACATTCCGGGCGTCGGCCGCTTTGCCGTCGTCGCTGATCCGCAAAGCGCGGCCTTCAACTTCCTGCAGCCGATTGGCCCCGACCAGCCGCCGCTACCATCGACGACACCCGGCAACATTGGCTGGCATGAGCTCTACACGTCCGACTGGAAGGCGGCGCTCGATTTCTATTCCAGCCAGTTCGGCTGGACCAAGGGCGACGCCATGGACATGGGTCCGATGGGCACATACCAGCTCTTTGCCTTCGACGGCGAACCTATCGGCGGCATGATGAACAAGCCCGAGCAGATTCCCGTGCCGGTCTGGCAGTTCTATTTCAACGTTCCGGCCATCGACGCAGCGGCCAAGCGCGTGACCGATAATGGCGGCAAGATCCTGATGGGCCCGATGGAGGTCCCCGGCGGCGGCTGGATCGTGCAGTGCACGGATCCGCAAGGCGCTCATTTCGCGCTGATGGCGCCGGTGCGGTAGGCGTCCTGACCGACCGAGTGCTGCCGCTGGATCATTCCAGCGTCAGCACCGCAACTTTGAGACCGGGCGCCGCTGAGTTGGACGGTCGCGGCACCCGCCGCAAGCTTGAAACGCACGCTTTTGCAAATGCCAGGACAGGTTTTCACGCCGCTGAAATCGACCGAGCGAGCGGCATGGCCTGAATTGCCTCAGGGCGCAAAGTCATTCCGGCGCCAGCACCGCAATCTTAAGGGTCTCTTTCTTGGCGCCGCTCAGCTGGACGGTCGCCGGGCCGGCGGCCAGCTTGAAGCGCACGCTCTTGCGAATCCCCGGACAGGTCTTCATACCACTGAAAGCCGCCAGCTTCACGGCTTTGCCGTCCTGAACGACATCGATCCAGGCCTCATCAGACAGGCTGATCTGGAGCTCTCCCTCAGGGGGCACGGCCACGCTTGCCGTCGCGCCGAATGTACCGGCTGCCGGCGCGCGTTCCGGCGGAACGGTGAAGCTGATCGTGTCGACCGGTGCCAACGCCACATCTGCAGCCTCGCCGACCGAAAGGTCAGCCCCGGGCTGCGCGGCGGGCGCTGCCGCAAACAGGGCCTCCTCGCGCGTCACCGGCCATTTGAAAGCAGCACAGCCGGCGTCGTCGGCCATGGCGACGCTGGTGCCTGCAAGGATGGCGAACAGGCTGACAAGGACTTTTCTCATGGCAAACGGAACCCACATGGTTTGGAGTGTCTGGCTATCAATACAACTATAGCGATCTTTATGCAACCCTGGCTAGAATAAAAGGACGAGGAACATTCCAATCACCGGTTGTTGATGGCAGGCCAACCGCAGGCGCTAGGCATTCTGCGCATCATGACCGCGTTGCAGTTCATCGAGCACGGCGCTGGACAACCGCCGCAGCGCTTGAGCCGCCACCAGCGGCGCCTTCACCCCCGCATCCGCTCGAGATTTGCGTCGAACAGCGGTGTCGGCTGCACGCGCGCGGGATAGCGCTTACCCAAGAGCTCGATCTCGAAACCGTCGGCCTCGTCGGCGATTTCCTTCGGCACGTAGCCCATAGCCACGGACGTCTTCGAATGATGCGCGTAGCCGCCTGACGTGACCCAGCCGCGCACGGCGCCGTCGAACCAGATCGGCTCGTCTCCGATGACGTCGGCGTCTGCCGTATCAACGACAAAGGCGCGCAGCCGCAGCTTGCCGCCTTGCTTGCGCTCAGCCAGTGCAGCCTGCTTGCCGATGAAATCGGTTTCTTTCCCGTAGGCGACGAAACGGTCGAGCCCGGCCTCAAGCGGACCATAGATCGGCCGGTATTCGCGCCCCCACGAGCCGTAGTTCTTCTCCAGCCGCAGCGCATTGAGCGCGCGCGAGCCGAACAGACCGATGCCGAATTCTTCGCCAGCCGCCATCAGGGTCTGGTACGCGGCACGCTGATATTCCGGCGCCACCCAGATCTCGTAGCCGAGATCGCCGGTGTAGCTGACTCGGCCGACCAGGCACGGCGCCATGCCGATACCCACCTTGCCGATGGCCATGAACGGGAACGCCGCATTCGACACATCCGCCCGCGTGACTTTTGCCAGCACGTCCCGCGCCCTCGGACCGGCAATCGACAGGCCCGTCAGTCTCGCCCCCAGCGCCTCGATATGGACCGAGCCATCTTGCGGCAGATGCGCCTCGAACCAGCGCATGTGATACTCCTCGGCAATGCCGGAACCGGCGAGGAACCAGCCCTCCCCGTTGGAATTGGGGCTGCCGACATTGGCCAGCGAGAAATCGCCGATCAGCCTGCCGTCTTCTTTCAGCATCGGCGCCAGCGTCATGCGGCCGGCTTTTGGCAGCTTGCAGGCAAGCAGGCGGTCGAGCCAGGCCGCCGCGCCCTCGCCTGTCACCCTGTATTTGGCGAAGGACGAGATTTCCGACAGGCCGACACTTGTCCGCACCGTCTTCACCTCTTTTGCGACATGCCCGAAATCGCTTGAGCGCCGCCACGAGAACTCGTCCCTGACGCCCTCGGGCGCATACCACAGCGGCACTTCAAGCCCGTAGGCGACGCCCCATTGCGCGCCCTTGGCCGACAAAAGGTCGTAGACCGGCGTGGTCTTGAGCGGCCGCCCGTCAGGCAGCTCCTCATTGGGGAAGCGGATGGAAAAACGTCGCGAATAATTCTCGCGCACCTTGGCGTTGGTGTAGGCCATCGTTGCCCAGTCGCCGTAGCGCGCGACATCCATCGCCCAGATGTCGGCGCCGGGATCGCCCTCGATCATCCAGTTCGACAGCGCCAGGCCGACGCCGCCGCCCTGCGAAAAGCCGGCCATGACGCCGCAGGCGACCCAGAAACCCGGCAGGCCGCGCACCGGCCCGACCAGCGGGTTGCCGTCGGGCGCGAATGTGAAGGGGCCGTTGATGATCTGCTTGATGCCGGTGTTCTGGAAGGCCGGAAAATGGCGGAAGCCGACTTCCAGCGATGGCGCGATGCGGTCGATGTCAGGCTCCAGCAGTTCGTGGCCGAAAGTCCACGGCGTGGTAAATTCGGACCATGGCTTGTTGGCCTTCTCATAGGTACCCATCAGCATGCCGCCGCGCTCCTGGCGCAGATAAAGTTCGCCGTCGAAATCGACCGCGTGGATGATCTCCGTGCCGGTCTTCTGGTTCCAGGCGGCAACCTCCGGCATGTCCTCGGTGATCAGGTACATGTGCTCCATGGCCAGCACCGGCAGTTCCAGCCCGACCATGCGGCCGACCTCGCGCGCCCACAGGCCACCGGCGTTGACGACATGCTCGGCCACCACCTCGCCCTTGTTGGTGATGACGCGCCACAGCCCGTCGGCGCGGCGCACGATGTCCTCGACCTTGGTGAAGCGCTCAACCTCGGCGCCGAGCTTCCTCGCGGCCTTGGCATAGGCGTGGGTGACCCCCGATGGATCGAGATGGCCGTCCTCCTTGTTGCGCACGGCGCCGACGAACTGCTTCGGGTCGAGCAGCGGCATCAGCTCGGCCGCCTCATCAGGCGAAATCTCCTCGAGGTCGATGCCGAGATAGCGGCCCTTGGCAACGACGCCGCGCAGCCAGTCGAGCCGCGCCTCGGTCGCCGCCAGAAGCACGCCGCCGGTCAGATGGACGCCGGTCGCCTGGCCGGACAGTTCCTCGATCTCCTTGTACAGCGAGATCGTATATTTCTGCAGCTTGGCGACGTTGGGATCGCCATTGATCGTGTGCATGCCACCAGCCGCGTGCCAGGTCGAACCGGAGGTCAACTCGTCACGCTCCAAAAGCACGATGTCGGTCCAGCCGTGACGGGCGAGATGGAACAGCACGGAACAGCCGACGACGCCTCCGCCAATGACCACGACCTTTGCATGCGATTTCATGGGTTTTCTCGTTATTTCAGTGAGTTGGAGGGGTGACGTGAATCGGGGTGGGAGGAGCCAAGCTACACGAGCGCAAGCCTTCGACCATCACGGCTCGCCTTGCCCGATCGCTTCCTTGCGCCTGGCCACATACGCCTCCAACGCCTCGCGCACGGAAACATCCATCGCCGGTTCGACATGATCTTCCAGCGCTTTCTTCCACAGCCGCGTCGCCCGCGCCGTGGCATCGAGCCCGCCGGCCTCCTGCCACGCCTCGTAGTTCTGCCAGTTGGAAAGCATCGGCTGGTAGAAGGCGGTGGCGTAGCGCTCCAGCGTGTGCGGCTCGCCGAAGAAATGGCCGCCGGTCGGCACCGCACCCAGCGCCTCGACAGCGAGTTCCGCCTCGTTGACTTCGATCGGGCGCAAAAACTCCATCATGTGCTGGATCATCTCGACGTCGATGATGAACTTTTCGAACGACGCGGTCAGCCCGCCCTCCTGCCAGCCGGCTGCGTGGTAGACGAGGTTGCCGTGGCCGAGCACCGCGCCCCACAGCGCCATCAGCGTCTCATAGGCGCCTTGCGCGTCGGCGGCGTTGGAGGCCGAGCCCGGCGTCGTCCGGTAGGGCAGTCCATAGCGCCGTGCCAGCTGCCCGGAGGCGATGTTGGCCTTGGTGTTCTCCGGCGTGCCGAAGGCCGGCGCGCCCGACTTCATGTCGACATTGGAGGTGAAGGCGCCATACATGACCGGGGCGCCGGGGCGGACAAGCTGCGTCAAGACCACGCCGAACAGTGCCTCGGCGTTCTGTTGTGCCAGCGCGCCAGCAAGCGTCACCGGGCTCATCGCCCCCATCAGCGTGAACGGCGTCACCGCGACCGATTGGCCGAACTCGGCCATGGTCATCAGCCCTTCGGCCATCATCTCGTCGAAGCGGCGCGGCGAGTTGACCGAGATGATGGTGGTGACGCCGGGATTGTCGCGCATCTGGTCGAGGCTCAGGCCCCGCGAAATCGCCATCATTTCGATGCCGTCCAGCGCCCTGCCGCGGCCGATCGCCGAGACGTGAAAACTTTTATCGGTCAGCGTCAGATTGGCGAAATAGGTGTCGAGGTGGCGGGAATTGGCCGGCAGTTCCACCGGCGCGCAGACCTGGTTGCCCAGCATGTGGATGCAGTTGAAATGCTGCGCCAGCCGGGTGAGATCGCAGTAGTCGCGCAGGTTTCCGGCGCGGCGGCCGCGTTCCATGTCGTGCACGTTGGGAGGTCCGGCGACGAGCGTAAAATTGATGGTGTTGCCGCCGAGATGAACGGCACGGACCGGGTTGCGCGGCGTCAGCGTATAGCTCGACCGCGTCGTCCCCAGTGCCTGGTCGACCATGCCGCGGTCGATGCGGACAGTCATCGACGCATGATCGACCTTGGCCCCGGCCTTTTCGAACAGCGAAAGCGCCCGCGGGCTCATCACCTCGATGCCGAAATTCTCCAGAATGTGCATCGACGCCTGATGGATCGCCTCGATCTGGTCGGCCGAGAGCATCGCCATTGGCGGATAGGGATTGGTGACGCGGCGCAACGGCAGCTGCGGGATGGCGGCCGGTCCCCTGTTGCTGGTTCGTTCGGCGCCGCGTTTGCGTCTCGGTTCGTTCATGCGGCGCATCAAAGCGCCGGCACGACGATCGAGCTGTCAGAAATCCGCCACCCACGGGCGTGATTTTAGCCAAGGCGGCATTTTGGTAGCTTCGTGCCGACAAAAGCGACGGAAAACGTCGGAATATCTATCCTCGTTCTGACCCGACCAAAGCGGTCGATGGGCCGTTAAGGAACGCAGCAAGATTCCTTTTATGTTTTCGGCCTAATCCTGTTCCAATGGGCAGGTCGAGTTTTAGTAAAATTGTAGCAGTTACCGTGCTGCTGGCGCTGTCGGCCTGCGCGACTCCGCCGAACCATATCAACGATGTCTGCGCCGTGTTCGACCAGAATGACGGCTGGTTCGACAACTGGCAGGCGGCGGCCGAACGCGCCGAACAGAAGCACGGCGTGCCGGTTCCCGTGCTGATGGCGACTGTGCGCAAGGAATCCGGCTTCAAGAGCAGCGCCAGGCCGCCGCGTACCAAGCTTCTCGGCTTCATTCCCTGGAAACGTGTCTCCAGCGCCACCGGCTTCTCGCAGGCGCTCGACGGCACCTGGGCGCAGTATCAAAGCGAGACCGGCAGCTGGGCGGCGCGCCGCACCAGCTTCGCCGATGCCGTCGATTTCGTCGGCTGGTATCATTCCAAGACCGCAGACACGCTCGGCGTCGCCCGCAACGACACCTACAACCTCTATCTGGCCTATTATCTCGGCTGGACGGCCTATGGCCGCGGGAACCGCGGCGATGCCGGCGTGCAGCGCTATGCGCGGGCCACCGAGCAGATGGCTCGGGATTACGCCGCGCAGCTACGCCAATGCGCGCCTTGATGGCGCCACGGATCTAACCATCCGTCAGCTTCGGCCTTTTGCCGCGTGGACGCTTGGGCGGAGCGCCGGCAAAGCCCGGACCGACGCCCTGCGGCGCGTCTTTCGGCACGCCTTCATTGGCGGCATGCTCCTTGTCGAACTTGATCACCGGCTCCATTTTCGCCAGCACGTCGTCGGCAAGCCAGCACAGGCTCATATGGCCATCGCCGAGATTCTTCACCGGCGGCACCTGCGTCTCGCAAAGATTGTCCGGCACCAGCTTCTTGTAGCCGCAGCGCGTCTGGAACGGACAGCCGGTTGGCGGGTTCATCGCCGACGGAATGTCGCCCTCCAGCACGATGTGCTTCTTGATCACGCTGGTGTCGGCGATCGGGATCGCCGACAGCAGCGCCTCGGTATAGGGATGATAGGGCGGCGAAAAGATCTGGTCGGTCGTGCCCTGCTCGACGATATAACCGAGATACATGACGACGACGCGGTCGGCGATGTAGCGCACCACCGACAGGTCGTGGCTGATGAACAGCATCGTCGTCTTGTTCTTGCGCTGGATGTCCATCAGGAGCTCAGTCACCGCCGCCTGCACCGACACGTCGAGCGCCGAGACCGGCTCGTCGGCCACCACCACCTTGGCGTCGCCGGCAAAGGCCCGCGCCACGCCGATGCGCTGCTTCTGGCCGCCGGAAAGCTGGCGCGGCTTGCGGGTCTCGAACGCCCGCGGCAGCTTCACCAGGTCGAGCAACTCCAGCATGCGCTTGCGGCGGTCGGCGACGGTGTTGCCGACATTGAACTTTTCCAGCGTGCGGATGATCTGCGAGCCGACCGTGTGGCTGGGGTTGAGCGTGTCGAACGGATTCTGGAACACCATCTGGATCGACGACACCGTCTCGACGCTGCGGTTCTCGACGCCGGTCGACTGGATTTGCTGGTTGCCGAGCGTCACGCTGCCGGAGCTTGCCGTCTCCAGCCCGAGCAGCACCTTGGCCAGCGTCGACTTTCCGCAACCGGACTCGCCGACGATGGCGACGGTCTCGGATTCGCGCGCCATGAAGGAGATCGTCTCATTGGCCTTGACGACGCGGCCCTCGCTCGAGCCGAACACCTCGCTGCCGCCGACCTTGTAGTACTTTTTGAGATCCTCGATCTTGAGCACCGGCGCGCCGGGCTCGACGCGCTCGTTGACCTTCTTGGCGCCGGGCGGCAGCGCTTCCCAGTCGATCTCGTTAAAGCGCACGCAGCGCGAAAAATGGCCTTCATGGCCTTCGACCGCGATCATCGGGATTTCGGCGGCGTTGCAGACGCCCTCGACGAAGTGGTGGCAGCGGGGGCCGAAATTGCAGCCCTTCGGCCGCTCGTGCGGCAGCGGCAATTGCCCCGGGATGGAGATCAGAGGCCGCGAATTCTTGTCGGCGCCGGGCAGCGGGATCGAGCGGAACAAACCTTGCGTGTAGGGATGGCGCATCCGGTCGAAGACGTCCTTGATCTTGCCGGTCTCCACCGCTTCGCCCGAATACATCACCGTGATGCGGTCGCAGGTTTCCAGGATCAGGCCGAGATTGTGCGACACGAAGATCATCGAGGTGCCGAACTTCTCGCCGAGCCCCTTGACCAGGTCGACGATGCCGGCTTCCACCGTCACGTCGAGCGCTGTCGTCGGCTCGTCGAGCAGGAGCAGCGCCGGCTTCGACAGCAGCGCCATGGCTATGACGATACGCTGTTGCTGGCCACCGGAAAGCTGGTGCGGAAAGGAGCGCATCATGCGCTCCGGATCGGGCAGCCTGACCGAGCGCACCATTTCCAGCGCGCGTTTGTAAGCCTCTTCCTTCGACACCTTGTCGTGGATCAGCGGCACTTCCATCAGTTGCTGGCCGACCTTCATCGCCGGGTTCAGGCTGGCCATCGGCTCCTGGTAGATCATCGCGATCTTGTTGCCGCGGATGGCGCGCAGTTCCTCGTCGGAGAGCTCGCCCATGTCCTTGCCCTGGAACTTTATCCGGCCGCCGACGATCTTTCCGATGTTGGAGAGGTCGCGCATGATGCCGAGCGACACGGTCGACTTGCCGCAGCCGGATTCGCCGACGATGCCCATGGCTTCGCCAGGCATGACCGTGCAGGAGAAGTCCATGACTGCCGGTATCTCACCCTTGCGGGTGAAGAAGGAGATCGACAGGTTCTCGATCTCGATGATCGGCCCATTGGTCGGCTTGGCGGGATTTCGAACTGCCTCATTCATGGGTCGCTCCAATCCTTGTTCTTTCAAGCATATCGGGTCGAGAACCCTCCATCAATCTTTCATCGATTGTTCACGCAGCGAGTCGGCCAGCAGGTTAAGGCCCAGCACGAACGACATCAGCGCGATCGTCGGCGGCAGCGCCGGATGGATGAAGGAGCGCAGCAGCCGGCTGGCATCCTTGATCGCGGTGCCCCAGTCCGGGCTCTCGGGCGCCAGCCCCAGGCCGAAATAGCCGAGCGTGCCGAGCAGGATCGTGGTGTAGCCGATACGCAGGCAGGCATCGACGATCAGCGGCCCGCGTGCATTGGGAAGGATCTCCCACAGCATGATGTACCAGGGCGATTCACCGCGCGTCTGCGCCGCCGCCACATAGTCGCGCGTTTTGATGTCCATGACCAGACCGCGCACGATGCGGAACACACCAGGGCTGGAGGCGAACACCACCGCCACGAAGATGTTGAGCTGGTTGGGATCGATATGGATGATCCTGAACGGGTCGGCATCGAAGACCAGGCCGGCGTAGACCCAGCCGCCAATGACAAGGGTCAGCCCCAGGAGGATGTAGAGCCGGTCAGGCCGCTTCCTGTAGCGCGTCCAGAACAGCACGCTGAAGAAGATAATCGGGAACAGGAAGAACAGGCCGGCCATCGCATAGGGAATCGGCGTCTCCATGATGCCTGGCGTCACCAAGAGGTAGAACAGGAGGATCACCGGGAAGGCGAGCACCAGGTTGGCGAGGAAGGACAGAACCGTATCGATCCTGCCGCCATAATAGCCGGCCGGCAGGCCAAGCGTGATGCCGACCATCAGCGCGAAACCGGTCGCCGCCGGCGCGATGATCAGCACGATCTGGCTGCCATAGATCATACGGCTGAACACGTCGCGGGCAAGCTTGTCACCGCCGAACAGGTAGATAAGTCCCGATTGCGGCTCGACCGCGCCAGGCAGCGCGTCCTTCATGATCGGGATCTGGACAAGCGGATTGAAGGGCGAGATGGTTGACGCGAAGATCGCCGTGAACAGCCAGAACAGGCAGATGCCGACGCCGACGATGCCGACGCTGCTGTCGAAGAGTTGACCGTAGAGGCCAAGCCTCTTCTTGTAGGCGAAGCTCGCCCCCATCACCACGACGAGGGCGATCCAGACCGGCCAGAAACGCGCGAGCACGCCAAGCACCACATCGAAGGCGCCGATATATTCAAGCTGCATCCGCCCGATCCCCTATTGAACTCTGATACGCGGATTGAGAAACGCGTAACCGACATCGGAAATGAGCTGCGTGATCAGCACGATGAACACCGAGACCAGGGAGCAACCGAGCAAAAGATCGATGTCGTTGTTGCCAGCCGCCTCGACCAGCGTGTAGCCAAACCCCTGGTAGCGGAACATCACCTCGACGATGACGACGCCGGTGAGCAGCCAGGGAAATTGCAGCATGATGACAGTGAACGGCGCGATCAGCGCGTTGCGCAGCGCATGCTTGACCACGACGCTGCCGAAGGAGAGGCCCTTCAACCGCGCGGTGCGGATATATTGCTGCGTCATCACCTCGACCATCGAGGCGCGGGTCATGCGGGCGATATAGCCGATGCCGTAGATCGCCAACGTCATGACAGGCAGCGTGAAATTGTAGAAGGTGATGCCCCGGCTGGCCGAAGCCGCCGAACCGTTCAGCAGGCCGAGCCATGAGGCGAAAATGACGGTGAAAATGACGCCCGACACGTATTCGGGCGTCGCCGTCGAGGCGATCGAGGCGACGGACAACGTCCGGTCGGTTCGCGAGCCCTCGCGCATGCCGGCGAGGATGCCGATCAGAAGCGAGATCGGCACCATTACCACAAGCACCCAGAACATCAGTATGCCGGTGGCGCCGAGCGCCGGGAAAAGCTTCGACGCGACCGTCGTCTTGAATTTGGTCGAGCAGCCGAAGTCGCCCTGCAGGACGCCGGAGAACGTCGGCTCGACGGGATCGTTGCAGAAGGAAAAACGTCGCGCGGGTTTGCCCGTTGCCGGGTCTGTGACCGGCTGTTTCGGTATGATACCCAGCCATTGGCCATAGCGGGAGAAGAAATTCTGGCGATAGCCATGGTTGACCAGCCAGCTTTCGAGCTGCTCGGCCGAGGTGTGCATTTCGGTCTGGCTGATCGCCAGTTTTTTCAGATTGGGGTCGAGATTGATCAGGAAGAAGACGACCAACGTCAGGCACAGCATCGTCAATGCCATGGTGCCGAGGCGTCGAAGGATGAAAGAGAGCATGGCGGTCCCCTGCCGGTCTGGTTGGGGTTGAGGCCGGCTCGGAGCCAGCTCAGCCGCTATCGGCAGAGCTGGCTGTCAAACGGACCCTCAGAATGCGATCAACCCTGTCTTGTTGCACGCCCCTGTCCGAAGCGTCCGCGCTTTTTTGCTGCGCCGACTTTCGGTTGTGGGATCATGCATAGCGTGGGTGGAAGGGGCGAGCCGCCCCTTCCACGATCGATTCGATCAGGCCTCCTCGTCGAGCCAGACCTTGCCGTAGTCGCGCTCGAAGGTCGGGTGCATGGCGTAGTTCTTAACGGCAGCCACCGAGTGACTGTAGAGCTTGCGCCAGTAAGGCTGGATGATGATGCCGGAATCCTGCAGGATCTGCTCGATGTCCTTCATCATCTCCTTGCGCTTGGCGGCATCGGCGACCGAAAGTGCGGCGTTGAGCTTGGCATCCCATTCGGGATTCGACCAGGCGGTTTCGTTCCAGGCTTCTCCGGTGCGGTAGCCGATCGCCAGAACCTGGACCCCGAGCGGCCGCATGTTCCAATTGGTCATCGACAGCGGATACTTGGTCCAGTCGTTCCAGAACGTCGAACCCGGCAGCACCGTGCGCTTCACCTTGATGCCGGCGTCGCGCATCTGCGCGGCGATCGCATCGCCGGTATTCTTGTGCCAGTCTTCGTCGACCGTGATCAGCTCGTGCTCGAAATCGGCCTGGCCGGCTTCCTCCATCAGCGCCTTTGCCTTGGCCGGATCGCGAGCAATCTTCGGCAGCTCGTAATATTCCGGATGGATCGGGGAGACATGATGGTTTTCGGCGACGGTGCCGGCATTGCCACCGCCCAGCTGGAGCACGACAGCGTTGTCGACCGCGAGCTGCAGCGCATTGCGAACCTTCTGGTCGTCATAAGGCTTGTTGGTCACGTTGGTGCGGCAGACGATGGTCGCTGCGGTGACCACCTCGTACTTGACCAGGTCGACACCGTCGAGGATCGACACATAATCGGCCGACGTCTCGAAATTGGTATGGACCTCTCCCGATTCGAAGGCGCTGACCGTGGCTGCCGGATCGGTGCCGTAGTCGATGAACTCGATGCCGTCGAGAAAGACCTCGCCGTCCCACCACTTGTTGTCTTCGCGGCGCTTGTAGACCACTTTCTGGCCGACGTCGTAGGAAACGAGCTCGAACGGGCCGGTGCCGATCGGGCAGGCTTTGAAATCGCCGCCCTTTTCGTCGAATGTCTTGTGGACGACGAGACCGGGATAGTCGCACACGTTGGGGATGAGCGCGATATCCGGCGTGCTGAGCTTCAGCTTCACCGTCATATCGTCGACCTTGGTGACTGCGCTCTCATCCAGCTTGTCGTCCTTGACCAGCGAGCCGAGACGACCGGGCATGGAATTGCCTTCGGCCTTCTTGTCGGCCCAACGCTTGAAGTTGAAGATGACGTCGTCCGCGGTGAACGGATCGCCGTTGTTCCAAGTGACGCCCTTGCGCACATGCAGCGTGTACTCGGTGGCATCGTCGTTGACGTCCCAGCTCTCGAGCAGGTAGGGGCGGAACGTGTATTCGTTTGTATACTTGACCAACGGCTCGAGTGCCTGGCGCTCGGCATTGGCGATTTCCGACCAGTCGGCCTTGCGCGGATCCTTCGCATCCTTGATCCACATAGCGACCTTCAGTATGCCGCCCTTCTTGCCCTGTACGTCCTGCGCTCTCGCCGGCGTCGGGTCGGCGAGGCCGAGCATACCATAGGCCATCGCCGTGGACGCGCCGAAGACGCTGGCCAAAGCGAAAAACTCGCGGCGATCGACACGTCCGGCCCTGGCTTCTTCGGCCATTGCATGGATGTGATCCGGAACGCGATCGCCATTACTCTTGTAGATTGTCATCACGAACTCCCATTGTTGGCTTTCTGCCTTTTACCATTCCGCATCCGGGCCATGATGTCAAAAACGGCACGGGTTGGGAACATGCCAAGGAATGTGCAACTTTGGAAGGGAAGCAGTTCGCGTGATAACGACAGTCTTGGCGCAAAATTGCTATTGCCCGGCAGATTTCGTTCGAATCTCCGGCATCGATTAAACTGAGACATTCACGACAGCGCCGCGCGTAACGGTGGGTGCAAAGGACGCTGTAGCATTTTGATTTCGCGCATGATCCCTAACTGAAAATCGGTTCCGATTTTCGGCGTCATGCGCGAAACTTTGCACAGCGCCAGCCGATCCCGGACAGGGTGCCAGAACGGCGACGACTGTCGGATTGCCAGACCGTTTCGCGCCGGCCGGCTTCAGTACTCGCGTTCGTAGAAAACGCCGCCCTTGGCTTCGCCGGCATCGGTGGCCTCGCCGCGCAATTTGACGCCGCGTCCGACGTCGAGATCGATCGCCGCCTTGCCCGAACCCGGCTTGTCGCCTTTCTGGATCGTCACATAGGTGCGGTCGTTGAGATATTTGCCCGCCGAAACCGCGGTGCCACCCTCCTCGTCCGTGATGACGTCGAGATCGTCGACGCCGATCGCGCTGCGCAGGTTCTGGAGCAGCGAGGTCGAGCCGCCGACACCGGCCAGCTGCGCGGCGGCTTCGGCAAGCTGGGCGATCTGCAGCGGCGACAGGTTCGACATCGAGCGGCCGAAAATCAGTTGCGCCAGAACCTCGTCTTCCGGCAGCGCCGGCACCGACGAGAAGTTGAATTTCGGATTGGTCGCCTCGCCCGACACCACGATGGTGACGGTGGCGCTGCTCGTCGTCGATGTCGCCGTGAGGTTGAGATAAGGTACCAGCGAGCCTGAAAAGCCGACCGTGCCTTCGGTGAAGGTCAGCCGCTTGGCGAGGATCGTCAGCCGCCCGCGCTGCAAGTCAAAGGTGCCGACCGCTTGCGGCGACGATGCCGGGCCGGTCAGCCGCAGCGAACCGCCAAGCTCGGCATCGACACCCCTGCCCTGGATGAAAATCTGGCTCGGCGCGTTGACCGTGACATCGAGGTTGAGGCCGCCGCCTCCGCCGCCGCTCGCAGTCGCCGGGCGCAACGCCTTGTCCTGCGCGCGCACGGCGGCCGGTGCGTTCCTGTGCTTGACGTCGAGCGCCGCTAGCGAACCCGGCAGCTTTTCGGGAACGGTGATCACGGTCTTGGCCAGGTTGATCGTGCCCGAAATCACCGGCGCCGACGCGAGCGGTCCCTTGATGGTGAGGTCGCCGCCGAGATTGGCGGTGACCACCCTGCCGTCGGTATAGCGGCCGTCGACGAGCTTGACCGACAGGTCGGCCGGAAAACCTTGCGCCGGATTGATGCCGACCGTGCCGCTGGCCGACAGGCTGCCGCGCGTCGACAAATTGCCGGTCAGGCGGTTGATCCTGGCGACGCCACCGCCGATCGCGACATCGGCGGTGATATCGTTGATCGCAAGTCCCGAGCGTGCATCGATCAGGCGGGCACCCGACGTGCGGACCGTGCCTGTGATCACCGGCGACGTCGCCGGGCCGCGCACCTTCAAATCGACGTCGGCCGTGCCGCTCAAAGACAGGCCTTGCGCGGCGAGTGTCCGGGTGAGGAAGGCGAACGGCACCTTGCCGGAAAAGTCGAGATCAAGGGTGGGCGTGCCTGATGTCGTCATCGTGCCGCCGCCCTTGAGGCCGAGACCGGCGGCATCGCTCATGTTGGCGTCGAAGGCCAGTCTGTTGCCCGAATACGTGCCGGAGGACGAAACGCCCATGCCGCCGAAACCGGCACCGCGGGTCTGCGACGTCTGGACGCCTGCGGCGTCGATCTTGAAGGCGACGGCCGGATTGGCCGGCGCGCCCGTCACCTTCACCGTGCCCGAGATCGAGCCGGCGGCATCGAGGCCCGGCGAGAAACTGTTGGCGAGCGACATCGGCACCCGCGCCAGCGTCGCGTTGAGATTGAGCGCCTCCCCGACCTTACCCGAAACCGTCGCCGTGCCGCCGCCGAGGTTGAGCGCGAGCCGATCCAGGCTGGTGGTGCCGTTGGCGATGGTGATGGTCGAGGCCTGCGCGATCGCTGCTTTGATGCCGCGCATGGTCGCCTGGCCGGAGGTGAGCTCGACCGTCGTCGTGCCGTCGGCGATCTTCACCCTGCCTTCGGCCCTGGCCGGAATGTCCTTGACGGTGGCGCCGCCGGAAAAGCCTGTCCAGTCGCCGTCACGCTTGAGATCGACATCGATGCCGCGAATGACGGTGCCGCCGGAGGTGACGCTGTCGGCACGGATTTTTCCGGAGATCACCGGTGCGGCGAGATAGTTAGCAATCAGCGCATCGATGGTGACCGTCTTTGCCGAAACATCGTCGCGTGAAATCGAAGCCGTCGAAGCCTTGATGGTGACCTCAGGCACATTGCCGGTCTTCGAGAAATCGATCGTGCCGCGCACGTCGCCTTCCGCCTTTTCCAGCGCAAGGGCTGCGAGCGGTCCGATGTCAGGCAGGTCGAGCGCCACGGTGCCTTCGGGCACGAAGGCCTCATCAAGTGCCAGGTCGCCCGATATCCGGTTCTTGCCGAGTGACAGCAAAAGCCCGTTGATGGCGCGCTTGCCGTCGGAGGTCGCCAGCACGGCACTGCCTTGCAGGGGCTGGCCCGCGACATTTCCGGTCAGTTGGACATTGGCCGCCGGGTTGGCGGCATCGGCCTTGCCGGTGGCGGTGAGCCTCAGCCCGGTGATCTCGCGTTCGGCCACCGAGAGCCGGTCGCTGTTGACCGTCAGCGACAGGTCGGGCGCGGTGCCGGCGCCTTGCACGTTCAGCGCGAAAGCGATGGCGCCCTTGGCATCCCGAGACAGAAGCGAGATGTCGGACAGCGCGCCCTTGACGTCGGCGCTGACCTTGTTGTCGGCAAGGCTGGCCTGCCCGTCGGCGGTCAGCGCGCCGGACACCAGCCTGATCGCGTTGGCGGTAACATTGCCATTGGCGTCACGCTTCAAAGCGGCACTGAGTTCTGTCCGCTCCGCGAGCACACCGCGCGCTGCCGCCGGCAGTGCTGCGGAAGCCGCATCCGCCCTGAGGTTGAGATCGATGGCGCCGTCGGCCAGCGA
>NZ_JBVVPW010000003.1:0-72648 GCF_055811385.1 Mesorhizobium sp. WSM4849 | reverse complement strand
GCGATCTTCACCCTGCCTTCGGCCCTGGCCGGAATGTCCTTGACGGTGGCGCCGCCGGAAAAGCCTGTCCAGTCGCCTTCGCGCTTCAAATCGACACCGATGCCGCTGATCACGGTGGCCCCCGAAGTGACCGTTTCAGCCTTGATCGTGCCGGAGATCGCCGGTGTCTTGAGATAGTTGGCGACCAGCGCCTTGGCTGCGATGGTCTTTGCCGCCAGATCGCCGCGCGAAATAGACCCGCTTGTCAGATCGATCGCGACCGTCGGCGCGCCACCATCACTCGAGAGGCGGATGCTGCCCTGCACGTCGCCTGCCGCCGTCTGCCCGGCAAGTGCGGCCAGCGGCCCGATATCGGGCGCTTCGAGTGTCAGCGTGCCGAGCGGCAGCAAGCTGTCGTCGAGAGCGAGATCGCCCGAGACCTTGTTGTCGGCCAGCGACAGGCTAAGCCCGTTAATGGAACGCTTTCCGCCGCTCGTCACCAACGATGCCCTAAGATCGAGCGGCTGGTCGTCGACGGACCCTGTCAGTGCGACATCGGCAGCGGGATTGGCGATGTCGGCCTTCCCCGTCGCAGTCAGCTTGATCGTCTTAACCGTGCGGCCCGACGCGGTCAGGCTATCGCTGTCGGCCGAGACTGAGAAATCCGGCGCCGTGCGCGCGCCGCTGGCCGTCAGCGCGAAATCGACCGCCCCGCCGACCGGTACGCCAACCATCGGCGACAGCACCGAAACGTCGCCGAGCGTGCCCTTGATGTCGGCCTGGATGTCGGTGCCCGTCGCGCTGGCGGTGCCGCTGGCGCTGAGTGAGCCCGAAGTGAATTGCAGCGCATTGGCGGCAAATGAGCCTTGTGGGTCGCGGGTCGCGGTCGCCGAGAATGTCACACGCTCGCCGAGAACCGAGCGGATCTGCGGCGGCAGCGCCGTCGAGACGGCATCGGCATTCATCTTGAGCGTCATCGCCAAATCGGCCAGCGTCACCCTGGACGTCACCGAGGCATTGAGCGCGTCGCTGCGCAGCGTGCCTTGATCGACGACGATCTCGTCCTTGCTCACCGACCCGGCGAGGTCGGCGGTCACCCTGCCGGTCACCAGCGGCGCCAGCGTCGCCACGTCGGTGTTGAGGCCACCGGCCGCAAGCTTGATGGTGAGCGGTCCGCTGCGGTCCTGGATGTCGAAGCCGTCGGAATGGATCTCAGCCGCCAGATCGTCCACCCGCGTGCCGCCCGCAACCACCGAGACCAGCGACGCGCCGATGTCGACTATCGGCGCCTTGCCGCCGCCGAACGCGCGCGCCGTGGCGCCGGTGATCGCGACGGTCACCGGCTGCGCCGTGGTGCCGAGACTGAGCACGATTGGTGGACCCTTAGCGGCGAGCTCCACCGAAAGGTCGCTGGCGCCGTTGGGGTCGATGATGCCCGCCGCCGTGCCATGCACGGCATCGCTGTCGATGCTGGCGCGCTCGACCTCGACGCCGCCCGTCATGATCGCGGTTCCGGCAAGGTCGAAGCTGGTCTTGCCGGCAAACAAGGACTTCAGATTGTCGGGCATGAAGCGCTGGAAGTCGCCGTCGCCCTTGGCCTCGACATAGTTGCCCTTGTCGGTGAGCTGGTGGCGACCGGTCAGCTGGGTGACGATCTGGCCGTCGACGACGAAGGTACCGATGCCGCTCCAGTTGGCGACCGGCCCCGTGCCGGTGACGACGATGTTGACCGGCGGCGCATCCGGCAAATTGAGCAGATTGGCGATGATGCCGCCGGCCGGCTCGGATGCCTTCAGATCGAGGTCGAGCTTATTGTCGGCGGGCGCGAAATGGATGTTGGCGTCGACCTTGCCTTGCTTGCCGTCGTGGCGGGTGATGTTGAGGCTGGTTTCTAGCGCCAATGGCGCCGCGTCGGCCTTGAACGAACCCTTGGCCGCGAGCTCTGCGATATCGCTGCCGGCCAGCGCCTGCCCGACCGCGATTTCCGGCAGGTCGATCTGCTTGATGTCGAGCGACACCGGCAGGGTGGTGTCGCCACCTTGGCTCGGCTGGGTGCCGGCCACCGGCAGCCGCGCCAGCTCGATGCGATCGGCGGCGATGCGGCCGGCGCTGAAGTTTTTCGACAGAAGCGCCAGCGGCGACCAGTCGACGGCCACCTTGCGCGCCACCAGCCAGGCGCCCTGGCGATCCTCCAGCACCACATGATCGACAGTCAGCGCACCGGACCAGATGCCGTCGATGCCGCTGACCCTGACCTTCTGGTCATCGGTCGACGCCATGGTCGAGATGATGCCGGCGAGATTGTCGCGGCCGCGCTCGGTCTTGGTCAGCACGACGAGCGCACCGACCACCGCCGCCACCACGATGAGCAGCGCGAAAAGGACAATGCGGAGGATGCGCTTGACCATTGTCATCAGAACGCCTGCCCGATGCCGGCATAGATGCCGAAATGCGGGTCATCGGGACCCCGGTTGAGCGGCACCGCCGCATCGATGCGCAGCGGTCCGAACGGCGTAATATAGCGCAAGCCGACGCCGGCGCCGACCTTCATGCCAGAAAAATCTGGGAATTGCCTGGTCGAGACGGTGCCGGCATCGACGAACGGTACGAAGCCGATCGTGTCGGTGATGGCGATGCGCATCTCGACCGAGGTCTCGAACAACGAAAGCCCGCCGATCGGCTGTCCGTCGGCGTCCTTCGGACCGATGCCCTGATAGGCATAACCGCGCACCGAGCCGCCGCCGCCTGAATAGAAGCGCTGGTCGGCCGGAACATCCTGAAGGCCGGCACCGATGATCGAGCCGATGGCGACGCGTTCGGCCAGGATGAATTTCGAAGCCGTGTCGAGCGACTGATAGGTCGATCCTTCGCCCCTCAGCTTGACGAAGGCCGCACCGTTCAAAATCTCGTAGCTCGGCTCGGCATAGGCCAGCGCCCTGAATCCCGTCGTCGGGTTCAGCCGGTTGTCGCGGTTGTCATAGACATATCGCAGCGGAACGCTGGCAATCAGATAGGTGTGCTTGCCGAAAGAATCGGTGATCTTCGAATAGTCGAGCGCGACTTCCGCGGAAACCGTCTGCTGCTTGTCGAGTTCATAAGACAGGCCGATGTTGCCCTTGACCGAGAAATTGTCGTAGGCGTCGGGATGCTCTAATACGGTGCCGACGCCGGCGAAGAATTTCGACGCCGGCCCGACGACTCCCGGCTTTTCGAACATGATGCCGGCATTGTAGTTGAGCTCGGTAAACTCATTGCTGCCGATACCGCTGATTGCGCCCTCGATGCGCAGCTTTTCGGCACGGCCGAACAGGTTGCGGTGGCCCCAATAGCCTTCGAGGCCGAGCCCTTCGGTGTTGGAGAAGGTGCCGCCAAGGCCGAAATAGCGCGGCTTGCGCTCACTCACTTCGACGCCGATCGGGATGTTGCCGTCGGCGTCGAGACCGTCGGCCTCCTTCAGCGTCACGCTGTTGAAGACTTCCAGCCCGAGCAGACGGTCGCGCGCTTCGTCGATCTCTTCCGGCGAATATTGGCGGCCTCGCTTCAGGCCGGTCATATATTCGGTGAAATCGCGGTCGACCTTTTCGGTGCCCTCGACCGTGGTGTCGCCGTAGCCGGCAACCGGCCCGGCCGCCACGGTCAGCGTTACGTCGAGCGTCGAGGTGGCGTGGTCGGCGACAATCTCGCGGTCCGTCACCTTGGCCAGCGGCCTGCCTTCCTCTTTGAGCGCCCGCACGATCGACGCCTCGGCCTTGAGCACGGCACCGGAACCGGCATCGCCGCCTGCGATCAGGCCGAAATCGGCGCCCGCCAACCCCGCCGCATCGCCCTCCAGCCTGATGTCGCCAAGCGTGAATTTCGGCCCGGTCGCAATGTTGATCACCACCGGGATCGGCTGCGGACCCGAAAATTCGGCGTCGGGCGGCAAATCGTCGAGCGGCTTGCCTTCGATGGTGATGGTGACGACGCCCTCGTAGCGGGCGTCCGCGTAGAGTGCGGCGACAAGCTGATCGCGGTCGCCACGCGCCTTGGCCAGCAGGCCGAGCGAACCGGAAACCGGGCGTTCTTCGTCGTCCTTCAGCGCCGAGGCGTTTTCGAGCTTCTCGGCGAGGTCCTCGTCGGCGTCGGGCGCCTCGATGGTCACCGCATAGCGCAGCGGATCGACGATGTCGGCGTCTTCATCCTCTGACGATCCCCACAGCTTGATGCCGAAGATCTCGAAAGCGGCCGCATTTCCGCTCGCGGCAACCAATGCAGTCGAGCACAGCAAGGCGAAAAGCAGGGCGTGCGAAAGCACACGCCGTGGCGCGGTTCCTCCCGACATCTGCCTTTCATACGCCGACATTACAACTCTACACTAGCTGCCAAAGCTAAAATTGGAATGAAGTTCTGAATTGCTCGTAAAGGAGCCACAATCCAATTGTCTGAAATGGACAGGGCTTGGAATTCACACCTTCTGCGTCGCCGCAAGAATGCGTGATCCCTGTCCTATGGAGGTACTACCGGTCATCGGCCGGAAAGGAAACCGTTGGCAGGCGGAACCTGCCGCGTCCTCGTATTGACAAGCGTGACTGAGCTTGAACATGTCTGGACGAAACGTAGACGTAACGTAAGCAGTGTCTGGAGGGGTGTTATGGCAATGCGCGCGGCTCGTGGTCTGTCGATCTTTTTCCTTCTCTTTTTCGCCTGGAGCAGTGTCGCGCAAGCGGCCGAAGCGCGCCGGGTGGTGACGTCGGACAATTCCGATTATTTCGGTTTCGATCTCAGATCCGACCAGAATGTCAGCCTCGACCAGTGCAAGACGAAATGTCTCGGCGATCCCGCCTGCCGCGCCTTCACCTATAACCCCAAGGCCAAATGGTGTTTTCTCAAATCGGACTATAACACGCTGAAACCTTTCAAGGGCGCCGTCGCCGGCAAGGTCATCAACGTCGAAGGCGACCCCGATATCGGCGCGCCGCCGGACCTCGCCTTCTTCCCCGCCTGGATGGCCGACCAGGCCCAGCAATACCGCAACAGGCTCACCGGCCCGGCCTACACCAAGCCCACCGAAGGGCTGACGGCGCTGCGGGAGGCGGCAAAACAAGCGTCGCAGACTGGCGACCACCGCTTGGCCATCCAAAAATACGAGGCTTTGGTTTCGGTATTGCCCGAAGATGGCCAGCTCTGGCTTGAACTGGCGCGGGAAACGCTCGCCGTGCAGCCGATCGCCAACAGCACGGAGGCGTCCTCCCTGCCGGCGAACGCCACTTCCGCCGGCTTCAACGCCTACAAATTGCTGCGCACCACAAAAACGCGCGCCGAAGCGCTGGCGCTGCTTGGCGACGGGCTCGATCGCCGCGACCTCGCTCGGCCGGCCCTGCAGGCCTACGAAGCGAGCCTCGCGCTGGTAAGTTCGCCTTGGGTCACGGCCGCCTATCAGGACCTCAAGGCCCGCAAGGGCTTCCGCGTCGTCGATCACACGGTTGACGCCGACACCAGCGCGCCGCGCATCTGCGCCCAGTTTTCCGAGGACCTGGTCAAGACCGGCGTCGACTATTCGCAATTCGTCACCGTCGACAACGCCGCCCCCAAGGGTGTCGAGGCCAAGGACAAGCAGATCTGCGTCGAGGGGCTCGAGCACGGCCAGCATTACGACGTGACCTTCCGCCCCGGCCTGCCGGCCGCCATCGGCGAGGTGATCACCACCCCGGTGGTGCTGTCGATCTATGTGCAGGACCGCGCTCCGTCCGCCCGTTTCACCGGCGACAGGTTCGTGCTGCCTGCCGGCGCGCGCCGCGGCATCCCGGTCGTCACCGTCAACATGAACGTCGCCGAAATGAAGCTCTACCGCATCGGCGACCGCTCGCTGACCCAGCTTCTGTCCGGCTATCAGTTCCTGCGCCAGCTTGACGGCTACGACATCTCCAACATTTCCGATCAGATGGGCGAGCCGGTCTGGCAAGGCCAGCTCGACATCGCCAACGACCTGAACAAGGAAGTCACCACCTCCTTCCCGGTCGACGAAGCGCTGCCGCAGCGCAAGCCCGGCGTCTATGTGCTGACCGCGCAGCCGGTCGATGAGAATGACAACGACTATGATTCGCGCGCCACGCAATGGTTCGTCGTCTCCGATATCGGCCTGTCGACCTATACCGGGCAGGATGGGCTGAACGTCTTTGCCCGTTCGCTCGGAACCGCCAAGCCGATATCAGGTGCTGAACTGACGCTGCTGGCAAGGAACAATGAAATCCTTGGCACCGCAACCACGGACGCGGAAGGCCGCGCCGTCTTCAACCCTGGACTGACGCGCGGCGACGGCGGCATGGTCCCAGCCGTGCTGACAGCCAAGCAGGGTGACAGCGACTTCGTCTTCCTCGACATGGGCCGCGCCGGCTTCGATCTTTCCGATCGTGGCGTCACCGGGCGTCCGGCGCCGGGCGCGCTCGACGTCTATGCCTGGACCGAACGCGGCATCTACCGCGCCGGCGAGGACGTCCATGTCGCGGCGCTTGCCCGCGATGGCGCCGCCAAGGCGGTCGAGAACCTGCCGCTGACCTTCATCTTCACCCGTCCCGACGGCGTCGAGAACCGCCGCATCGTCAGCGATGGCGTGTCGGCCGGCGGCCATGCCGTCGACCTGCCGCTCGAACCCAACGCCATGCGCGGCACCTGGACGGTAGCGATCCACACCGACCCCAAGCAGGCGGCGGTCGCTAGCCAGATGTTCCTGGTCGAGGATTTCGTGCCGGATCGCATCGAGTTCGACCTGTCCTCCGACAAGCAGGAGATCGCGCAGGGCGAAACTGCCAACGTCACCGTCGACGGCCGCTTCCTTTATGGCGCGCCGGCCGCGGGGCTGGCGCTCGAAGGCGAACTGACGCTGTCGACCATCCGCGACTGGGACCGCTTCAAGGGCTATTCCTTCGGCCTCGCCGACGAGCAGTCGGCGGAACCGTCAGTCACGCCGTTCACCGGCCTGCCCGTGGTCGGTGAAGACGGCAAGGCAACCTTCCCGGTTTCCGTCGACCAGTTGCCCTCGACCACCAAACTGGTCGATGCCAAGGTTACGGTCAGGATGCGCGAAACCGGCGGCCGCGCCGTCGAGCGCTCGCTCAACATCGGCATCCGGCCGCAAGGCCACATGATCGGCATCCGCCCGGATTTCGACGGTGACGAGGTGCCGCAAGGCGGCACGGCGAAGTTCAGCCTGATTGCCGTTGACCCCGACGGCAAGCGCGAGGCGTTGCAGGGCGCGCAATGGTCGCTGGTCAAGGTCGAACGCAATTACCAATGGTACCGCTCGAGCAATTCCTGGAACTATGAGCCGGTCACTTTCACCAAGTCGGTGGCCAACGGCCAGGTCGACCTGACCGCTAACGGCGAGGCCACCGTCTCGCTGCCGGTCGACTGGGGCCGCTATCGGCTCGAAATCGAGACCTCGGACCCGGAAGGGCCGGCGACCAGCTACGAATTCGACGCCGGCTGGTATGTTAGCTCCACCACAACCGAAACGCCTGACGGCCTGGAAATCGCCCTCGACAAGGATAACTACGCGGCGGGCGAAGTGGCCAAGCTCAAGGTGTCGCCGCATTTTGCCGGCGAGCTGCTCGTCAGCATCGGCGCCGACAAACTCTTGAAGACCGTCACAGCCAGCGTGCCGGCCGGCGGTAGCACCATCGACATCCCGGTCGGCGACGACTGGGGCGCCGGCGCCTATGTCACGGCAACGCTGTTCAGGCCGGGCGATGCGCAGGAAACCCGCATGCCGGCGCGCGCCATAGGCGTCAAATGGCTGAAGGTCGATCCGGGCTCCAAGAAGCTCGCCGTCACCTTGACGCCGCCGGACAAGACCATGCCACGCCAGCAGCTGTCGATCCCGGTCTCTGTGGCCGGCGTGCAGCCGGGCGCCAACGCCTATGTCATGGTCGCGGCCGTCGATGTCGGCATTCTCAATCTGACCAATTACAAGGTGCCGGATCCGGAGACCTGGTTCTTCGGCCAGCGCATGCTCGGCCTTGAAGTACGCGACCTCTACGGCCGCCTGATCGACGGCTCGCTGGGCACGTCAGGCAAGCTGCGCACCGGCGGCGACGGCGCCAACATACAGTCGCAAGGCAACCCGCCGACCGAAAAGCTGGTCGCCTTCTTCTCCGGTCCGGTTCAGCTCGATGCCGACGGCAAGGCGCGGATCAACTTCGACATCCCGCAGTTCAACGGCACCGTGCGCGTCATGGCCGTCGCCTGGACCGAGGACGGGGTCGGCCATGCCCAGTCCGACGTGAGCGTGCGCGATCCGGTGGTGATCACCGCCGGCTTGCCGCGCTTCCTGGCGCCCGACGATTCGGCCGTCATGCGGCTCGATGTCACCGACACCGCGACGGTCCGGAGGGCGACTATGCACTGTCGATAAACACCACCGGCAATCTTTCGACCGGCAGTGCCGCCCTGCCCGAAAAGCTGACGCTCGCCAAGGGCAAGCGGCAGACGCTGACCGTGCCGCTGATCGCTGAAACGCCCGGTGACGCCTCGATCACCATCAAGCTCGCCCATGCCGACGGCACCGCTGTCGAGCAGACGCTCTATGTGCCGGTGCGCCCGGCGCAATTGCCGGTGACCACCCGCATGGTGGTCGACCTCAAGGGCAATGGCGGGTCGCTGCGCGTCGACAAGGAGCTCCTGGCGGCAAGCCTGCTCGACGGCGCTTCGGTCAGCGTCGGCGTTTCGCAGGCGGCGGCCTTCGACGTGCCGTCGCTCCTGATGACGCTCGACCGCTATCCCTACGGCTGCGCCGAGCAGACCACCAGCCGCGCCATGCCGCTTCTGTATGTCAGCGAGATGGCCTCGGGCGTCGGCATGGCCAGCGACGCCGGCCTGCATGGCCGCATCCAGGACGCCATCTACAAGGTGCTGAGCTACCAGGCCTCGGCCGGCAGCTTCGGCCTGTGGGGTCCAGGCTCCGGCGACCTGTGGCTCGACGCCTATGTCACCGACTTCCTGACCCGGGCGCGCGAGCAGAAATACGACGTGCCGGCCCAGGCAATGAACCAGGCGCTGAGCAATCTGCAAAACGCGATCGGCTACGACCAGGACGTCAAGGATCGCGGCAGTGAGATCGCCTATGCGCTCTATGTGCTGGCCCGCAACAAGAAGGCCTCGATCGGCGATCTGCGCTACTATGCCGACACACAGCTCGAAGCCTTTTCCAGCCCGATGGCCGTCGCCCAATTGGCGGCGGGCCTGGCGCTCTACGGCGACACGCAGCGCTCGGAAGCCGCCTTCCAGGCCGCCCTGCAACTGGCCCAGTCGACCTCCGCATACGACTACTACAGGTCCGACTATGGCTCGCCGCTGCGTGACGGCGCGGCGATGCTGGCGCTCGCCGCCGAATCGAAGCCGGTACCGACGATCGTGCCGGCGCTGATCAAGCGGGTGACGCGGGAACGCGCCGCCGTCAGATGGACCAGCACGCAGGACGAGTCCTGGATGCTGCTGGCGGCCCGCGCACTGAAGGCCGGCAACGATTCGATCGCGCTGACCATCAACGGCGCGCCGCATGCCGGCGCCTATTCGGACCAGATCGCCGGTAGCGACCTTGCCGACAGTCCACTGACCGTCGCCAACACCGGCAGCAACCCGCTGCAGGCAGTCGTCACCACGGTGGCCTCGCCGATCCAGCCGCTGCCGGCCAGCGGCAACGGCTTCACCATCGGCCGCACCTACTACAAGCTCGACGGCACCGAAGCCAATGTCACGGAGGCGACCCAGAACGAACGCTATGTCGTCGTGCTCAAGGTCTACGAGCAGAACAAATGGCCGTCGCGGCTGGTGATCACCGATCTGCTGCCGGCCGGCTTCGAGATCGACAATCCGGGCCTGGTTTCCAGCGCCCAGTTATCGAACTTCTCCTGGCTGGCCCAGACCGACGCCGCCCATCTCGAATTCCGCGACGATCGTTTCGTCGCGGCCTTCAATCCGAACGATGGCGACGGCGACCGCAACATCACGCTCGCCTATGTCGTGCGCGCGGTGACGCCGGGCACCTTTGCCCATCCGGCGGCAACTGTCGACGACATGTACCGGCCGCAATATTCGGCACGCACCGCGACCGGCATGATGGAGGTCAAGGCGCCGTAAGGCAAAGATGGCGAACAGGAACATGGCGATGGCGCTGCCCCCCATTGCCCTGCCGGGCATTTCTCCCCGTAAGGAGACGGGGAGAAAGAAGCTTGCGCCGAAGTTTTCGCCAGCCTCGAACGTCGCAGAAAAGCCGCCAAGGGTCGCGACAGCCCCCTTCTCCCCGTCACTATACGGGGAGAAGGTGCCGGCAGGCGGATGAGGGGCAGCGCCGTGCTCTCCAAAAAATTCCTGCGCCGAGCAGCCATCGCCGCCGCCTCCCTCGCCGGCTTCCTCGTCCTGTCCGCCGCCACCCTTTGGCAGCTCGACCGCGCCTTTCCGCCGCCGCTGCCGGCCGAGCTCACGGTGTCGACCGAAGTGCAGGACCGCGACGGCCAGCTGTTGCGGGCCTTCGCCACGCCGGACGGCTATTGGCGGCTCTCGACCCGCCTCGATCAGGTCGACAGGCAGTTCGTCGACATGCTGGTCACTTATGAGGACAAGCGCTTCTGGGGCCATCAAGGCGTCGACGTGCTGGCGCTGGCCCGCGCCGCCGGCCAGTTCGTGGTCAATGGCCGTATCGTCTCCGGCGGCTCGACACTGTCGATGCAACTCGCCAGGCTGACCGAACCGCGCGACAGCCGCAGCCTTGGCTCGAAGGTCAAGCAGATGCTGCGCGCCCTACAGGTCGAGCGGCGGCTCACCAAACGCGAGATCCTCGAACGCTATTTGACGCTGGCCCCCTATGGCGGCAATCTCGAAGGTGTGCGCGCCGCCTCGCTCGCCTATTTCGGCAAGGAGCCGAAGCGGCTGACGGTCTCGGAGGCGGCCCTGCTCGTCGCATTGCCGCAATTGCCGGAAAAGCGCCGGCCCGACCGCAACCTTTCAATCGCCCACGCCGCCCGCGACCGGGTGCTGATGCGGATGGTTTCGTCAGGCCTGCTCGGCGAGCGCGAGGCCGCACGCGCCGCGCTCGACGACGTTTCCGCCATCCGCCGCACGCTGCCGGCGCTCGCCGCCCATGCCTCCAATGCGATGCTGCCCAGGGCCGTTCCTGGCCAGAAGCTGCGACTGACGATCCGCAAGAGCGTCCAGGAAGGGCTGGAACAGGTGGCCAGGGATGCTGCAACCAGGCTTGGCCCCCGCCTCTCCGTCGCCATGGTGCTGGCCGACGCCCGCACCGGTGAGATCCTCGGCGAAGTCGGCTCTGCCAACTATTTCGACGCCAGCCGCTCCGGCTGGATCGACATGACCAGGATCGTCCGCTCGCCCGGTTCGACGCTGAAACCGTTCATCTACGGGCTCGCCTTCGAACAGGGATTGGTCGCGCAGGAAACACTGATCGACGACAGGCCGACCGATTTTTCCGGCTACCGGCCGAAGAATTTCGACATGGACTACCAGGGCGACGTCAGCATTCGGCAGGCGCTGCAACTGTCGCTCAACGTGCCGGCGATCAGTGTGCTCGACGCGGTCGGGCCGGCGCGGCTGCTCGCGCGCTTCCGCCAAGTCGGCGTCGCGCCGATATTGCCCATCAACAAGGCGCCGGGTCTCGCCATCGGCCTTGGCGGCGTCGGCGTGACGCTGCGCGACCTCGTCCAGCTCTATGCCGGGCTTGCCAATGGCGGCAAGGCGCACACGCTGCATGACGGCACCGAGCCGGCGAATGCCGAACGCTCCACCGCTTCCATCCTCGACGATCAGGCGAACTGGCAGATCACCGACATATTGTCGGGCGTCAAGCCGCCCGAGGGTGCCGCCCGGCGCGGCATCGCCTACAAGACTGGCACCTCCTACGGCTACCGTGATGCCTGGTCGGTCGGCTTCGACGGGCGCTACGTGCTGGGCGTCTGGGTCGGCCGTCCTGATGCCGGCGCGGTGCCTGGCCTGTCCGGCTATGTCTCGGCCGCACCGATCCTGTTCGAGGGCTTTGTCCGCTCCGGCCTGGCTGCCGTGCCGCTGCCAAGCCAGCCGGCCGGCGTCGTCAGACCCAGGCGCGACGAACTGCCGGTGACATTGGCGCGCTTCGGTTCTGGCGCCGACGGGTTGGTCCAGGCGACGTCGACCGAGCCCGCGCCGACGATCATTTTTCCGCCCGACGGCGCCCGCGTCGATCTCGGCACCACTGCCGCCGACGCCACGCCGCTTGTGCTGAAGCTGCAAGGCGGCCGCGCCCCGTTCCGCTGGCTGGCCAATGGCAAGCCGCTGGTCGGCATCGACCGGCGGCGCACCGCGACCTGGCAGCCGGACGGCGCCGGCTATTCGACCCTGACCGTGATCGACGCGGCCGGGCGCGCGGCCAGCGTGAAAGTGTTCGTTGAATAGAATGCGCCAAGCGATTCAGCGCATTGCGTTTTGCGCCCTGCTGTCGGCTGCCGGTACCGCCCCTGTCTTGTCCGCAGACCTCCCCGCCGGCTTCGTTCGGCTGGCCGACATCGATCGCACCATCCGGCAGGACATCCGCTACGCCCGCACAGATAATTTCCTGCACCGCAAGGCAGCCGGCTACGACGCGCCGGTATGCATCCTCACCGGGCGAGCGGCGGAAGCGCTTTCCGGAGTCCAGAAAGCGATTGCCGCCGAGGGGCTGACGCTGGTCGTGTTCGACTGCTACCGCCCGGCGCGCGCCGTCTCGGACATGGGCGAATGGACTGGGGAAGGCGGACCACCCGACCCGCAATGGTATCCGACGGTCAAGCGCAAGGACCTCATCGCCAAAGGCTATGTCGGCGAACTGTCGACGCATTCGCGCGGCTCGACCGTCGATGTCGCCATCGCGCGAGCCGACCGCAAAACCGCTCCGAAACAGGCCTGCGGTGTATCAGATGCCGAAACGCTTGATTTCGGCACCGGCTTCGACTGTTTCGACCCGATGAGCGAAACGGCGCACCGTCCGCTCGCCGGGGAAGCAACCGCAAATCGCAAGAGGCTTGTCGAGGCCATGCGCGCCGGCGGCTTCAGGAATTATGCGCGCGAATGGTGGCACTTCACGCTGGAAAACGAGCCATTTCCAAAGCAGCGCTTCGATTTTCCCGTGACCGCCGACTAAACGCTGGCCGCTGCGAAGGCAATTCGCGCTCGCACCACATCCAGCCATTGCCGAGACGCGACCTGTCTCTAGATAGATCGCTTCATGAGCCCGAATCCGCACCGCAGCGTTGCGAGGAAAGAATTTCCTCATGAGGCCAAAGGTCGGCGAAAAATTGCTTCACAAGGCCAAAAAAAGCAACATTGAATGCATCTAATTTCTACCAATTCAGTAGATTGAGGTGATCTCAACGGAGGCGGAAATGACCAATCCTCGTTTCAGGAAACTGCTCGGCGCACTGGTTGCCACATCTGTCCAGTTCGGCACGCTCGGTTTCGCGTTTGCCGATACCACCATACTCAACGTGTCCTATGACCCGACACGTGAGTTGTACAAGCAATTCGACGAGGCTTTTGCCGCCCACTGGAAGGCCGAGACCGGTGAGACGGTAACCGTCCAGCAGTCACATGGCGGGTCGGGCGCGCAGGCCCGCGCCGTGATCGACGGCCTCGACGCCGACGTGGTGACGCTGGCGCTCGAAGGCGACATCAACGCCATCGTGGAGAAATCGAAGACGATCAATCCCGACTGGCGGACCAAGTTCGAGAACAATTCGGCGCCCTACACCTCGACCATCATCTTCCTCGTCCGCAAGGGCAACCCGAAGGGCATCCACGACTGGGGCGATCTGGTCAAGGACGACGTCCAGGTGATCACGCCGAACCCCAAGACCTCGGGCGGCGCACGCTGGAACTATCTCGCCGCCTGGGCCTATGCCAACGCCAAGGATGGCGGTGACGAGGCCAAGACCAAGGAATTCGTCGGCAACCTGTACGCCCATGTTCCGGTGCTCGACACCGGTGCGCGCGGTGCGACGGTGACCTTCGCGCAAAAAGGCCTGGGCGACGTGCTGCTGGCCTGGGAAAACGAGGCCTATCTGGCGCTCGACGAATTCGGCGCCGACAATTTCGATATCGTCTACCCGCCGACCTCGATCCTGGCCGAGCCGCCGGTCGCCGTGGTCGACGCCAATGTCGATGCCAAGGGCACGCGAAAAGTCGCTGAAGCCTATCTAGGCTATCTCTACTCCAAGGAAGGCCAGACGCTGATTGCCAAGAACCACTATCGCCCGTCGAAGCCCGATTTGGTACCGGCGGAGGACCTCGCCAAACTGCCTGAGATCAAGCTGATTACCATCGACGATCCGCTTTTTGGCGGTTGGAAGAAAGCACAGCCTTACCATTTCGGCGACGGTGGTATATTCGACCAGATCTACAAGCCGGCCCAGTAGACCCAGTAAGCTAGATTCTAGATCAGGACGACATGACCACAGCACCCGCCAAGGCGGGGTGGCGGTTCAGACAGCCGAGCGTCATTCCGGGTTTCGGATTGACGCTCGGCTTCTCGCTTGCCTACCTCACGCTCATCATCCTCATTCCCCTGTCGGGGCTGATCTGGCGATCGGCCGCGCTCGGCTGGGCCGATTTCTGGGCGATCGCCACCGACCGCCGCACCATCAATGCGCTTGAAATCAGCTTCGGCACCGCCTTCTTTGCCGCCGTGGTCAATGTCGTCTTCGGCACGATCGTCGCCTGGGTGCTGGTGCGCTACAGCTTTCCTGGCCGCCGAATCGTCGATGCCATGGTCGACCTGCCCTTCGCGCTGCCGACGGCGGTGGCCGGCATCGCACTGACCACGCTCTACGCGCCGAATGGCTGGCTCGGCAGCCTGCTGGCGCCGCTCGGCATCAAGGTCGCCTACACGCCGCTCGGCATCGTCATCGCGCTGATCTTCATCGGCCTGCCCTTCGTCGTGCGCACCGTCCAGCCGATTATGGAGGAGATCGACAAGGAGGTGGAGGAAGTGGCCGCCACGCTCGGCGCCAATCGCTTCCAGACCATCGCCCGGGTTCTGCTTCCGGGCCTGGCGCCGGCCATCGTCACCGGTTTTGCGCTGGCTTTCGCGCGCGGTGTCGGCGAGTATGGCTCCGTCATCTTCATCGCCGGCAATCTGCCCTACAAATCCGAGATCGCGCCGCTTTTGATCGTCATCCGGCTGGAGGAATACAATTATGCGGCGGCGACCGCGATCGCGGCGATCATGCTCGCTTTGTCGTTCGTGATGCTTCTGGTCATCAATCTGGTGCAGACGTGGAGCCGCAAGCGCTATGGCTGATCCGGAGATCAAATCCTACACACCGCACCACGAAAGCCAGTCGGCGGCAGTAACCGAAAGCCGCCCGGCGAAAGCCGTGCTGATGATCGTGACCTTTGCCTTCCTCGGCATTTTCCTGCTGTTGCCGCTGATCGTCGTCTTCAACGAAGCCTTCGCAAAGGGCCTCAGTGCCTATACGGAGGCGCTGACCAACCTCGACACGCGCTCGGCGATCCACCTGACACTGCTGGTGGCGGCGATCTCGGTGCCGCTCAACATCGTCTTCGGCATCTCCGCCGCCTGGGCGATCGCCAAGTTCGAGTTCAAGGGCAAGGCCTTCCTAACCACGCTCATCGACCTGCCGTTTTCGGTCTCGCCGGTCATTTCCGGACTGGTCTATGTGCTGTTGTTCGGCGCGCAAGGCCTGCTCGGCGCCTGGCTGAAGTCGCATGGCATCGTCATCCTCTTTGCCGTGCCGGGCATCGTGCTGGCCACCATCTTCGTCACCTTTCCCTTCGTCGCCCGCGAACTGATCCCCTTGATGCAGGAACAGGGTAATGGCGACGAGGAGGCGGCGCTGTCGCTCGGCGCCAATGGCTGGCAGGCCTTCTGGTACGTGACGCTGCCCAACGTCAAATGGGGGCTGCTCTACGGCGTCTTGTTGTGCAATGCCCGCGCCATGGGCGAGTTCGGCGCGGTGTCGGTGGTGTCGGGTCACATACGCGGGCTGACCAACACCATGCCGCTGCATGTCGAAATCCTCTATAACGAGTACAATGCTGCCGCCGCCTTCGCCGTCGCCTCGCTGCTTGCGGGCCTGGCGCTCGTCACGCTGGTCTTGAAAACACTTCTCGAAATGCGCTACGGCGCCGAGATCGCCGCGACGCGCGGACACTGAAAAAAGGGACGGTTGATGGAAGTTCGCGTTGCCAACGTGCGCAAGGAGTTTGAACGGTTTCCGGCCCTCCACGACGTTTCGCTCGACATCAAGTCCGGCGAGTTGATCGCGCTGCTCGGGCCTTCCGGCTCCGGCAAGACAACGCTGCTCAGGCTGATAGCCGGGCTGGAGCGGCCGACGAAAGGAAAGATCTTCTTCGGCGAGGAGGATGCGTCGCAAAAGTCGATCCAGGAGCGCAATGTCGGCTTCGTTTTCCAGCATTATGCGCTGTTTCGCCATATGACGGTGGCCGACAATATCGGCTTCGGCTTAAAAGTTCGGCACGGGCCGTCACGGCCGTCGGCGCAGGAAATCCGCCGCCGTGCCTCAGAGCTTCTCGACCTCGTCCAGCTTTCCGGCTTGGAGAAACGCTATCCGGCGCAACTTTCCGGCGGCCAGCGCCAGCGTGTGGCGCTTGCCCGCGCCATGGCGATCGAACCGGCCGTGCTTTTGCTCGACGAGCCGTTCGGCGCGCTCGATGCCCAGGTCCGCCGCGAACTGCGCCGTTGGCTGCGCGACATCCACGACGCCACCGGCCACACCACGGTCTTCGTCACCCATGACCAGGAAGAGGCGCTCGAGCTTGCCGACCGCGTCGTGGTGATGAGCCAGGGCAGCATCGAGCAGGTCGGCACCGCCGATGAAATCTACGACACGCCGAACTCGCCGTTCGTCTACGGCTTCATCGGTGAATCGAGCGCGCTTCCCGTCAAGGTCGAAGACGGTCAGGTCTGGATCGCCGACCGCCCGATCGGGCTGTCCGCGCCGCATGCACCGCAAGGCGAAGCGACGCTGTTCTTCCGTCCGCACGATGTCGAACTGGTGGACGAATGCAATGGCTGCATCGCCGGCACGGTCGCCGCCAGCCGCCGCGTCGCCGGCACCAGACGGGTGGAGCTCGAAATCGGCGGCGAGCGTCAACGGGTCGAGATCGAGCTGCCCGTCGACCATCCGGCGGCGCAGAAAAGCCGGGTGGCGTTCAGGCCGCGGCGCTGGAAGCTTTTTCCGACTGCTTGATCCTCTATCCGGCCTACACCAGCCAGTTCTCGACCTTCAGGCCTTTGATCCGGTTGAACTCTGCCGTGTTGGCCGTCACCAGGGTAGTGCCCAGTGCGTAGGCGTGGGCAGCAATAAAAAGGTCGTTTTGGCCAATGGTCTGGCCGATGCGTTCCAACTCGGCGCGAATCGCGCCGTACTCGACATCCACCGGCACATCGAGCGGCAAGACAGGAATCTCAGCCAGCAATTCCTCGACTTTCTTGAGCATGACCGATCCTTTCCTGACGCAGCCATATCGCAGTTCCGAGGCGACGACGATGCTGGTACACACGGCGGCGTCTCCCACGCGCAGGATGGCGCTGGCGGCTCTGCCTGCCGGGTTTCGGATCATGTCGCTGATAATGTTCGTGTCCAGCATGAACCTCATTTAAAAAAATCCTCGGATTTGACAGGCATATCGTCGATCTCGGGGAAGTCCTCCTCGGGACCGAGCCGCGGCTCTTTCGCCCACTGCGCGAGCAGCCCCGTGAGGCCAGGTTTGCGGACCGGCTCGATGACCAAGCGGTCGCCTTCACGGCTGATCAAGACCTTTTCGCCGGGGAGCTCGAACTCGACAGGAATGCGCACCGCTTGGCTGCGATTGTTGCGAAACAGCTTCGCCTCTTTCGGTGGCGTTGTTGAATGGCGGCGCTGGGGCATGGCGACGGCTCCTTTGTATATACCATTTGTATATGCCAGATTACGCCATGACGCAATCGTCTTGCAGCACATGGGCACCGCTGCCCAGGTGAGCCTCGAACACCCTGCGTGAAAGAAAATCCTAGCGACGGCCCGGAATGGGAACATTTTTCTCGCGATGATGTGGCGAAGCCGTTCTACGTGTCTCGTCGCCCATCATGCCTTGCCGCTATGGTTGGGTAATAAGCGCACTGCGTTGGAGGCCTGTTTTCATGAAGCGATTTTTGCTTGGCGTCGCCACATTGGCCGGCCTGTTCCTGGCATCCTCCCAAGCCTGGTCGGCCGACAGACTGCTGAATGCGTCCTATGATGTAGGCCGCGAATTGTTTGCGCAGGTCAACAAGGCCTTCATATCAGAGCACCCCGGCGTGGCCATCGATCAGTCGCATGCCGGGACGTCGGCGCAAGCGCGCGCCATTGCCGAGGGCCTCGGCGCCGATGTCGTCACCTTCAACCAGGTCATCGACATCGACTTCCTGGTCTCGAAGGGTCTTATCTCCGCCGACTGGCAGAAGGACTTCCCCGACAACGCCTCGCCTTTCTATTCGCTGCCGTCCTTTTTGGTGCGCGCCGGCAATCCGAAAAACATCAAGGATTGGAACGATCTCGTGCGCGACGACGTCCAGGTGATCTTCCCCAACCCGAAAACATCCGGCAATGCGCGCTACACCTATCTGGCGGCCACCGCCTACGCCAAGGAGGCCTTCAAGGATGACGACGCCAAGGTGAAGGAATTCGTCACCAAGCTGTTCAACAACGTCCCGATCTTCGACAGCGGCGGGCGCGCCGCGACCACCACCTTCGTGCAGCGCGAGATCGGCGACGTGCTGATCACCTTCGAGTCGGAAACGCGCGGCGTCCGCAGGGAGTATGGCGATGACAAGTTCGAGCAGGTGACACCCTCGGTCAGCCTGCTGGCGGAGTTTCCGGTGGCGATCGTCGATACGGTCGCCGACGAGCATGGCACGCGTGACCTCGCCAAGACCTATCTCGACTTCCTCTACACGCCGCAGGGGCAGGACATCGCCGCCCGCAACGGCCTGCGGACTCGCGACGCGGCGGTCGCCGCCAAATACAAGGCCGAGTTTCCCGATGTCCGCCTGCTGACGGTGGAGGACGTCTTCGGCGGCTGGGCCAAGGTCAAGGTCGAGCATTTCGCAGCCGGCGGACTGCTCGACCAGACCTATGGCAGCCGCTAACGCGAGCGATCATCGAACGCGACAAGAAAGCCGGCTTTTGTCGGCTTTCTTCGTTTTCGCGGTCCGGAAAGGTGATTTCGCGCATTTTCGGGGCGGACCATCCAAAACGTCACGAAGAATCAACGTGTTTGTGCCTACCGTTCCATCAGACGGCTTGTTTTCGCGAAACTGCATCGCGCGACCAAAACGTCATGATTTACACACAAACAACCGCCAGATGCGGGGCGGTTGGGGTTTTCATGAACTGAATCGGGCATGCTTACCAAAAAAGGCAAATACGGCCTCAAGGCCCTCGTGCATCTGTCAGGCTTGCCGGTCGGCCAGCTCGCATTCGTCAACGACATTGCCGTCGCCAACAACATCCCGAAGAAATTCCTGGATGCCATTCTGGGCGAATTGCGCAATGCCGGCTTCGTCCAGAGCCGCAAGGGCAAGGAAGGCGGCTATCGCCTCGCCCGGCCGGCCTCCGAGATCAAGATCGGCCATGTCGTGCGTGTCCTCGACGGGCCGCTGGCGCCAATCCCTTGCGCCAGCCGCACCCAATATCAGCGCTGCGAGGATTGCGACGAAGCGACATGCCAGGTCCGGAACATGATGCTGGAGGTGCGCCAGGCGATCGCCGAGGTGCTGGACAATCGCAGCCTCGCCGCGATGCGCGACGCCGACAATGACGATTTTCCAGTCGAACTGACGTCGCAGATCTGATCAGCCGCCGCTAAAGCGGGATCCGCGCCGGCGAAGCCGGCTCATGAATTCGCCTCAAACAGGCTCACGACATCGCCGACGATGTCGGCGACCGGGCGCGTCGCATCGAGCGTCAATGCGTTCTCGTCGGCTGCCGGCGCTTCGAGCGTGGCGAACTGGCTGTCGACCAGGCTTGCCGGCATGAAATGGCCCTGGCGGGAGCCGACACGCTGCTTTGCGGTCGCGGGATCGATTTCCAGATAGAGGAAAACGATGTCTTGGCAAAAGCCGCGCAGACGTTCGCGGTAGCTGCGCTTCAGCGCCGAACAGGCGGCGACCACGCCTTGCCCTTCGCCGACCGATCCCGCAATGCGCCGGCCGATCGCGTCGAGCCAGCCTTCGCGCAATGCGTCGGTCAGCGGCTCGCCTCTTGCCATACGCGCGACGTTTTCCGGCGGATGCAGCCGGTCGCCCTCGACGAAGATGGCGCCCAACGCTGCGGCCAGCGCTTCGCCGACGGCCGACTTGCCACAACCGGCGACGCCCATCACCACGACGGCCGGTGCGGACCGGACGGCATCCCTCTGCATTTGTGCTGCCTTTTCGTCCACGATGCGGGTCAGCGGCTGGCCGGCGCGCGGCCGTAAAGCAGGAGCATGGCGACGATGACGACGCCGTAGATGATCTGCCGGCCCGCCTCCGGCATCTGCATGACCGAAAGAATGGATTGCAAAAGCGTGATCAGGATGACGCCGGCGACCGTGCCGAGATAGGAGCCGCGGCCGCCGAGGATCGAGGTGCCGCCAAGCACGACCGCTGCGATCGACGGCAGGAGATAGGCGTCGCCCATCGACTGCGCCGCCTTGGAGGCATAGCCGGCCAGAAGCACGCCGCCGAAGGCGGAGAGCCCGCCGGACACGGCGAAGGCGATCAGCACCACGCGCCGCGTGTCGATGCCGGAGAGGTAGGCGGCGCGCTCGCGGTTGCCGATGCCGTAGACCGTGCGGCCGAAGCCTGTGCGGGTCAGCACGAAGACCGTCGCAGCGCCGATCAGCGCCCAGATGACGACCGCGTTGGGCACGCCTGGAATGGCAAAGCCGGTCGCCAGATAGCGCATCGCCCGGGTCGCCGAATCCTGCGGCGAGAAGCCGCCCGTATAGACCACCATCAGCCCTTGCGCGACGGCATTGGTGGCAAGCGTGATGATCATCGAGGGAATGCGCAGATAAGCGACGCCGATGCCGTTGACGACGCCGATCGCGACACCGCAGAAGATGCCGAACGGGATCGCCAGCGCCACGCCGACCGGGCCGTAGGCGGCGGCCGCACAGGCCATCATTGCGCCCGCCGCCACCGACCACGGCACCGACAGGTCGATCTGGCCGAGCAGGATGACCAGCATCATGCCGGTCGCGATGACGCCGAGAAACGAGGCCACCTTGAGCTGCTGCAGCAGATATTCCGGCGACAGGAAGCTGCGCGAATAGAGACTGCCGACGAACAGCAGCAGCACGATACAGGCAAAGGCCGTCAGCACCGCGGGGTCGGCGCGGCGGATGAATTTCGGCATGCGGCCAGCGATGCCGCCGACGGTCGTTTCGCTCACAGGAACCACTCCAGCCGGTTGCGGACCCTGAACAGGGCGAAGGCGCCAAGGCTGACCGCGATCAGCAGGATGACGCCCTGGAACAGCGGCTGCCAGAGCGGATCGAAATCGAAGACGAAGAGCAGGTCGCCGATGGTGCGGAAGGCCAGCGCCCCGAAAATCGCGCCGATGGCGCTGCCCTTGCCGCCGAACAGCGAGACGCCGCCGAGCACCACGGCGGCGATCGAGAACAGCGTATAGGCATTGCCGCTGGCATAGGCCGCCTCGCCCGTATAGGTGAAGAAGGTCAGGAACAGCCCGCCGATCGCGGCCAGCAGGCCGGCCAGCGCATAGGCGGCGAATTTGCCGCGGCGGATCGGCACGCCGGACATGTAGGCCGCCATCTCAGACGATCCGGCCGCATAAGCCGCGCGGCCGAGCACGGAGCGGCTGAACGGCACCCAGACGACGAGCACGACGGCCAGCAGCGCCACCAGGCTCGCCGGCACCACGCCGAACAGCCGCCCGGTCAGCGCGTCGGCGAGATCCTCGTTGACCGAGCCGCCCGGGAAGGGTCTCAAAAGCAGCGCAATGCCGAAATAAACCGCGCCGGTGGCGATGGTGGTGACGATCGGCTGCAGCCGTCCGTAGATGACGATGGCGCCGTTGATCGCCCCGCACAGCAGCCCGGTGCCGAGCACCGCGACGACGCCGAGCGCGGTCTCGATGCCGGTGCCGATGACCAGCCATGAGGCCAGGCAGTTGGTCAGCAGGAAGATCATGCCGACGGAAAGGTCAATGCCGGCGGTGATCACCACCAGCGTCTGCGCCATGGCGACGAAGGCAAGCAGCACGCCCTTGTTGGAAGCCGTCTGCACGACATTGGCGGTAAAGCCCGCTGGATGGTTCGAGGTGTAGATCGTAAACATCACGATGAAGATGCCGAACGCCAGCAGCGTTCCGCGTTGTTCGGCAAGCCAATAGCGCCAATCCTTCACGCGTCCGCTCCTCGGGCTGGCGTCTTCGCCATGCCTCTAACAGGCATCTCTTCGCCATGGATGTTGAGCGCGCTGGCGATCAGCGCCCGCTCGGTGATCTCGGCGCCGACCAGCTCGCGCTTGACCGCTCCGTCATAGAGCACCAGCACCCGGTCGCAGCAGCCGATCAGCTCGTCATAATCGGTGGAGTAAAACAGGATCGCCGCGCCTTGGTCGGCAAGCTTGCGCATCAATTGATACAGTTCCTGCTTGGTGCCGACATCGATGCCCCGCGTCGGGTCGTTGAGCAGTATGATGCGCGGCTGCCGCATCAGCCATTTGGCGATGACGACCTTCTGCTGGTTGCCGCCGGACAGCGCGCCGACCGGAATGTCGAGCCCTGCCGTCTTGATCGCCAGCAGACCGACCATGTCGTCGATCAGCCGCTGCTCGGCGGCACGGTCGATGATGCCGGCCCTGGACAGCCGGTCGAGTGCGGCGAAGGAGAGGTTTTCGCGCACCGTCATCGGCAGCATCAGGCCTTCCGTCTTGCGATCTTCCGGGATCAGCGCCATGCCGATCCGGTCACCGCGCGCCTTGGCCGGGCTGGCGATCGCCACCGGTTTGCCGTCGATCACTATCTGGCCGCTGAGGCCGCGCAACACGCCGAAGAAGGCGAGCAGCAATTCGCGCTGGCCCTGGCCATCGAGGCCGCCGAGGCCGACGACTTCGCCCGCCCCGACCGTGAGCGAGATATTGTCCAGCCGGTCGGTCCAGGACAGTTTCCGCGCCTCCAGTACCGGAGCGGTGATAGCCGGCGCGCGCACCGGCTTCGTTGGGAAAATATGGCTGTATTCGCGGCCGATCATCAGCTGGACGACTTCATTGTCGCTCTTCGAGCCCGCAGCATAACTGGCGACATTGCGGCCGTTGCGGAATACCGTGCACTGGTCGGCTAGCTCGGCGATCTCGTTCATGCGATGCGAGATGTAGAGCAGCGCCAGCCCTTCCGACCGCAGCCGCTTCAAGACGCTGAAAATCTTCGCGACGTCGGCCGCGGTCAGCGCCGAGGTGGCCTCGTCGAGGATCAGGATGCGCGGCTTCCTGGCAAGTGCTTTGGCGATCTCGACCATCTGCCTTCTTGAAAGCGGAAGATCCTTGACCAGCGCCAGCGGGTGGATGTCGGAAGCGCCCGCGCGTGCGAGGGCTTCTTCCGCAATGCGTCGCTGCGCCTTGCGGTCGATCATGCCGAAACGCTTGGGCGGATCGGAAATGACGATGTTGTCGGCGACGCTGAGTTCGGGGACGAGCGACAATTCCTGGAAGATGCAGACGATGCCGGCCTGGTTGGCCGCGGCCGGCGAAGCGAAGCTCACTTCGCTTCCGTCCAGCATCATGCGGCCTTCGTCAGGCGCGACGACGCCGGCCATGACCTTGATCAGCGTCGATTTACCGGCGCCGTTTTCGCCGAGGATGGCGTGAATGCTGCCTGGTGTAACCGAAAGCTCGGCCTTTTCCAGCGCCCGCACACCGCCATAGCGCTTGGATATGCCCTCCATGCGGAAGAGCGGAACCGCACCGTCCATCGGCCCCTCCCAAGGCGCTTGTTCTTCGGAACCGGCGCCGCGGTATATCCCGCGGCGCCGAGCGACAGTCTACTGGTTTTCCTTGCTCTGGCCCATGATTTCCTGCGCGGTGAAGTTGATGCCGCAGGTCGGGAAAGAGTTGCCGACGAAGAAATTGTCGGATTGGTCGGGGAAATAGTCCTCGCCTTCCTTGAAGTTCGGATCCTCGACGATCGCCAGCGGCAGCTTCACCGCTTGCGGGACGATCTGGCCTTCGAGCGCGGCAATCGCCGTCTTGATGGCGACCGCTACCTGGGCCGGGCCGGTTCCGGCCGACGAGCATTTCAGCCCCTCTGCGGCAAACTTGGCGCAGAATTTGCGAAAGCCATTCTCCGTTTCGCCGCCGAACGGCACGAACGGATGCTTGGCATCGATCATCGCCTGAACGATGCCGGTGTCGCCGCCCTGCCCGGTGACGCCATCGAAGGGACCGTTGGTGGCGATCGCGTCGGCCGAGGCTTTTTGCGCCACGCCATCGTCCCATTTGCCGATGACTTCGGTGACCTCCCACTTCTTGCCGGAAGCATCGAGGACCTCGTGGATGCCATTGTGGCGGTCGGTGTCGACCGACGTGCCGGCAACGCCGCGCACCTCGAGTATCTTGCCACCATTGGGAATATGCTTGATCAGCCAGTTGGCCCACAACTCGCCAAGGCCTTTCTGGTCGACATTGACGTTGATGGCGTCCTTGGTGTCGAGAATGTTGTCGAAGGCGACCAGCACGACGCCGGCTTCCTTGGCGCGCTTGATGACCGGTCCGAACGCCGTCGGATTCTGCGCGTTGACGACGATCGCGTCATAACCGGAATCGATGAAGTTGTTGATCGCCGAAATCTGCGCCGGCACGTCTTCGCCGGTCGAGACGACCTTGAATTCCTTCAGTTTCGCCGCGACCTCCGGCTGCGCCGCATAGGCTTTTGCCGTCTGCACCATCTGGATGCGCCAGGTGTTGGCGATATAGCCATTGGCGAGCGCGATGCGGTATGGGCCTTCCTTCTTAGGGAATTTGAAGAACTGCGTGTCGGCCGCCCATGGCGCGAAGCATTCCGGCTCGGCGGACGGGCCGGTGACGATTTCGGCTTCGGCGAGCGCCGACGAGCTCAGCATGACGAATGCAGTGGCGGCAACGATGCCACCAACAAGTGACTTGAACATCGATATTCCTCCCAGTTGCAGTTTTTGATTGCTCTTACGCGTCTCGCGCATCCGGCCCGGCACCTTCCCGCCTTGCCCTTCGCGCCTTTCAGGCGGCCGAATGCCGACCCGATCTCCTCCCTTGTCGCTCGGCTAACCGAAGTAAAAACTATCATATTATACATAATAAACAAGCATGAGCTGTCGCTTATATATAATAAACAGACTTCGGTCTTTGCCGCGAGCTTCTTCCCAAAGGCAGATGGTAGCGCTACCCATGACGCCGTGTAAAGCGTCATTTCGCGATGCCTGGAAGTGCTTTCAGCGGGCAGTGCTCTCGCGGCACCTGAGCTCGAAGCCGAGGTCGACGACCGGCTCTTGCGGCCGCTTGCCTGCAATCGCCGCGAGCGCCATCGCGACCGACAGCCGGCCGATCTCGTAGCGAGGCGTCCGGATGCTGGTGATGGATGGAAAAGCCACTTCCATCATGTCGAGATCGTTGAAGCCTGTGATGCCGATCGTCTTCGGCACGGCGATCGAGGCGCGGTGGCACTCGAACAGTACGCCGAGCGCAATGTCGTCATTGTTGCAGAAAACTCCGTCCAGCGTCGGCACCTTGGCCAGCGCGTCACGAAACAGTTCGCGCCCGAGCGTCACGCTGGACGGCACCGGCGTCGTGGTGATCAGCCGCGCGTCGAACAGACCGGCCGCCTCCATCGCCGCGCGATAGCCGGCCAGCCGACGCTGCGAGCGTGGGTCCATGCGCGCGCCGATGAAGCCGATGCGGCGATAGCCCGTTTCAATCATGTGCTCCGTCGCCGCCTTGCCGCCGTCGAAATGCGAGAAGCCGACCATCATGTCGACCGGATCGGGCCCGGTCTCCATGACCTGCACCACCGGACAGCCGGCCGTCTCGAGCAGCCTTCGCGACGTTGGCGTCTGGTCGATGCCCGCCACGATCAGCGCCGCCGGGCGCTGCGGGCCGAACACCTGCAGCAGCCGTTCCTCCTCGAGGCCGGAATAATGGGTATTGCCGAGCTGGATGCGGTAGGAGCTGTCGGACAGGCTGTCATAGATGCCGCGCAGCACTTCGGCAAAGACGCTGTTGGTGAGCGACGGCACCAGCACGCCAAAGACCTCGGCGCGCGCCGAAGCCAATGCTCGCGCATTCGGGTCGGGCAGATAGCCGAGTTCATCGACGGCCGCCTGGATCTGGCGGCGCAGATCCTCCGAAACACGCCCGGGCTCGCGCAAGGCGCGGGAAACCGTGATGGCGCCGACGCCGGCCTTACGCGCGACATCGGCGATCGTCGGACGGCCGCCGCCGCGGCGCGAGCGTGGCTTCGTCATAGCCTTGTCCCGAACGCGGCGCCTTCGCCGAAGCGCGGCCACGAAATGCTGTTCAGCGTCTTTGCCACTGTCGCCATGCCAACCCGACTTGCCGCACCCGTCTGGCGTCGCGCAGCCTTACCCCATTGTCAAGCGAACCGGCCAGGACAGCTACCCGAACTCGGGTAGCGCCACAGTTTGAATTTCGGCTGTGGGTGGGTTCGCGGGCGTCTTGTCGTCCACCGTGCTCAGGCTTCTACGCCGTGCGGCGTCCGCTGCGCCACCTCGTGGCATAGGGCAACGCGAACAAGTAGAGACCGCTGAGCATAAGCAAGCCGAGCGGGATCAGCGGCATGAGGTACACCCAGTAGGCGGGCTCGACACCTACGCCCAAGGTGATGAAGATGGCAGCGACGACCGACGTAAAAATGATCGACAGCCAGCGGTGGAATTGCCGAATCCACGTATTCCAGTTCATGAGCACCTCCTCTGAAGACGAGCTGAAGCGGATCGGGCGACCCGCTTGGCGGCAGCCTTATTTGCAAGCTTGTTTGATTTGATGACGTCTTGTTGGCCATTGCCCGTTGGCGCCGGCACGCCTTACTCTATCCGCGCCAGGATCTGCTCCAGGTTAGTAAAGAACCGCTGCCATCCGTATTGGGCACCCTGGTAGTACTGCTGCTGATCCGGCCGGAAGCCCAACTGCTCCATGCGCAGATGGGTCCCCGTGCTCGTAGGGGTGAGCGTCCACGTGACGACACTTTTGAGATCCTTGGTATCCCACGTGTAAGACAGCGTTTTGTTGGGCTCGACTGCCTGGACCTGACAGTCGACCGCCCCCCAGTCCGCGCTAAGATTGAAACGGTGCCCCTCGTCTGGCTTGAAATCGTTCTTCATCAGCCACTCCTCGATCAGGTGTGATTGCGTGAGCGCGCGCCAGATCTTTTCCGGCGGAAAAGCGACCTCCCGTTCGACGACGACGGCGCGCGTTTTGGTCTCAGTATTGGTCATTGGTCCATCCTTTTGAGCAAATCTTCGAGGTTGTCGAACCGGCTTCGCCAGAACCCAGCCATTTGGTTCGTCCAGTCTATCAGCGGCGCCAAGGCACCGAGTTCCGCGCTATAATGCGTGTTGCGGCCTTCATGACGGTCGCGCACCAACCCGGCCTGCTTCAGGACCCCAAGATGCTTTGACACGGCCGGTTGCGAGACCCCGGCCCGAGCGGTCAGGGCCGCGACGGTCTGGTCTCCGTCGCGACACAGCCGCTCGAAGATGGCCCGTCGCGTCGGATCGGCAAGCGTTTTAAAGAGGATCTCGTGGGGCTGTGGCATCGTGATCGATAACTCGCTGGCTATTTATAAACCAATAACCACCGAGATATGTGTAAGTCAAGCAGGAACGTGGACCGGGATCCGCGTCTCAGGAGCCACCGCCCATGTCTTGCTACCACCGATTGCGGACTGTCATCGACTAGTCAGCGAATTTCCGCTCGGGGTCGTGAGCCGAAATTCAAAGGGTCAGTGCTCAGGCCATCGCCGCGGCGCTGCGCCGACTTTCCACAGCAACAGCACCATGGCCGCTATGTTCAGCAGGTTCCAGGCGATGCCGTTGAGGAACGCGGCGGCGTAGGAGCCGGTCAGATCGTAGATCCAGCCCGACATCCAGCCACCGATCGCCATGCCGAAGATGGTTGCCATCATGACGATGCCGACGCGCTGGCCGGCCTCCTTGGCGGGCATGTATTCGCGCACGATGATGGCATAGCAAGGCACGATGCCACCCTGCGACAGGCCGAAGACCAGCGAGACGACGTAGAGCGACGCTAGCCCGTCGAAGCGGATGTAGAACAACAGCGACAGGGCTTGCAGAACCGAGCCGATCAACAGGGTTTTCACGCCGCCGATGCGATCGGCAAGGAAGCCGGACGCCAGCCGGCTGACGACGCCCGCCGCCAGCATGATCGACAGCATGTCGGCGCCACGCGCCACGCCGTAGCCGAGGTCCATGCAATAGGCGACGATATGGACCTGCGGCATCGACATCGCCACGCAGCAGCCAAGGCCGGCGACGACGAGCAGCACCTGCAGGGCTGCCGGTGACAGTGAGATCGGCTGGACGGGCCGGCTGCCGGGAGAACCGGGAGCGGCGGCATGTGGTGCGCCGCGCCTGAGCAGCAGGATCAGCGGCACCATGGTCGCGAGGCAGACGACGCCGATCCCGGCATAGGTGAAACGCCAGCCTTCGGCCTGCATGACAAAGGGCATCGCCAACGGCCAGATCGCCCCGGCGAGATAGTTGCCGGCGGCGGCAGCCGTCACCGCGACGCCGCGGCGGCGGTTGAACCAGTGCGAGATGTCGGCGATCAGCGGCCCGAAAATCGCCGAGGTGCCGACGCCGATCAAAAGTCCCTGGACAAGAGTGAACTGCAGGATCGAAGTGGTCAGCGACGCCAGCAGGAAACCGGTACCGAGCGCCACCGAGGCAATGAGCGCCGGGATCCAGTAGCCCATGCGGTCGATGGCGCGGCCGACCAGCACATTGCCGGCGGCGAAACCGACCATGGTCGCGGTATAGGGCATCGACGCGGCGGCGCGATCGACGCCGAATTCCGCCTGCACGGCGGGCAGCACCACGACCACCGCCCACATGCCGACGCCGCCGATCGTCGCCAGCAGCACGGAAATGCCGAGCCGCATCCAGGCATAGGCGCTGTCGATGCCGCGGCTGCTTGCCTGGCTGGAGACGGTTGTGGTCAAGGCGTTTCCTGTCCGCGATTCTGCAAAATCGACCGGTTCGACACCACTATCGGTGCATTGGCGGCGCCGTGCAGCGCCACGACAGGCAAATCCGTGGCTCCAGGGATTCGAGCTGCGGTGGAACAGTGGCTGCCGTCCCGGAGTTTTATCAACGCACCAATGGAAGGAGTTTGTCATGACCGCGAAAAGGAAATGGTCGGCCGAGGTCACCGAGCACAGCGACGCGCTGGACCTCGAGGAACATATCTTCGAATCCCACGATCCCAAGAAGATCGCAGCCTCGCTGAAGCGATCGGCCGAACACAGCGAGCGGCGCAAGGCCGAGCCGTTCCAGTCCGCCATGTCGATGCTGAATTTCTACATCAACCGTGCCGGCAAAAACCTGCCGGCCGAGCAGAAGAAAGTGCTGGAGGACGCCAAGGACGAGCTGCGCGCCGCGTTCGGGCGCCCGAAACAAGATTAGAGGATCGACTTTACCTCGACTTGATGACGCCGTCGGTGTTGGCCAGGAGCTTGCGTACCGCGTTGCGCGCCGCATCCGGCCGCTGCAGGCGGATGTTCTTTTCGATCGCTTCGTGCAGCTTCTGCGCGTGCTGCAAATCGTCCAGTTCCCGCGTCGTATAGGCGAACAGATGATCGAACGCCGATTCGATCAGCACGCCGAGCGGCACCAGAAGATCGTTGCCGGATGCACGCAGGATGGCCAGATGAAAACGCGTATCGGCGCGCGTGCGCTCCTGCAGCGTCGTCGCCTCCCCCATCTCCCGGCAGGCCTGGCTGATCTCGGCCATCTGCTCGTCTGTGCGCCGCATGGCGGCAAAGGCGGTCGCTTCCGGCTCGATGATGTGGCGGAACTCCTGCACCGTTTTCAGGAACACCTCGCGGTCGGGCGATGTCGCATACCAGGCGAGCACATCGCGATCGAGCAGGTTCCAGCGCTCTTTCGGCTCGACCCAGCTGCCGATCTTCGGGCGCGAGGCCAGCAGGCTCTTGGCCATCAGCATCTTGATCGCTTCGCGCACCGCCGAGCGGCTGACGTCGAAGGTCTCGGACCATTTGGCTTCATTGGGCAGGATGGTTCCCGGCGGATAGTCGCCGCGCACGATCCTGAGACCGATTTCGTTGGCCAGCGACGCATGCACGCTCGACCCAGGCATACGCGCCGCGTCGGCGCGACGCACGACTGCCGGGCGCTCGGCGGACGCCGCCTTGGCCGGTGTTTTTCTCTTATTCGGCTTGCCGTCCCGCATGCGTTCACAAAGTCCGGATTCCGAAAGCTGTCAAGCACGGGGAAAGCCTCGGGCTGCAATGCCTGCTTCTGTGCACAGATCAGCCCGGATGCATCGACCTCGTCATGTCGTCTTGACGTATTTCCGCCAGCTGTGTTCCGGGCGGAATCCGAGCATATCCCGCGCCTTGCGGTTGGAGAGCAGCGTTTCGTATTCACCAAGTTCGCCCTTGACCGGCACGCCGGGATAAAACCGCTTCAGCAATTCGGCCGTCGGCAGGTCGGACGAGGTGTCGTCATTGGCGGCATTGAACACCTGATAGCCGAGCCCGTCCTTTTCGATGGCGCGCAACGTGATCTGGCCGAGGTCGCGCGCGTCGACATAACTCCAGGCGATCCGCTTGCGGAAACCCGGATCGGCGAACCATTTCGGAAACAGCGAATATTCATGCGGCTCGATGACGTTGCCGATGCGCAAAGCGTAGATGTCGATGCCGCTGCGCAGCGCGAAGGCGCGCGCCGTCTTCTCGTTGACGATCTTCGACAGCGCGTAGCTATCCATCGGATCGACATCGTACTCCTCGTCGAGCGGGAAATGTGTCGGGTCGCGCGGCTCGTTGGCGAAGACCAGCCCATAGGTCGTCTCGCTGGAAGCGATCACCACCTTGCGGATGCCGAGCTTCACCGCCGCCTCGATGACATTGTAGGTGCCGAGCGCGTTGATGCGGAACACCTCGTTGTCGGGCGTGATCATGATGCGCGGGATCGCCGCGAAGTGCACCACGGCATCGACCGGCTGCGCCCGCAACGACGGGTCGAATTCATGCAGGCCCATATAGCTCGACAGCGCATTGAACACCTGCCCGCTGTCGGTGATGTCGGTGACCAGCGTGCGCACCTTGGGATTGTCGAGCGGCTTGGTGTCGATGTTGAGCACCTGACAGCCCTGCTCGACCAGATACTGCACGACATGACGCCCAGCCTTGCCGCTGCCGCCGGTGAACATGATCCGCTTCGTCATTTTGCTCTCCACATTCCCTGGAATACATGTGTATTGTCAGACAATATGGCATTCCGCAATCGCCTGCCAACCGCCTGCGGCGAAAACCGGCTTCAACAATTCGCCTGCCAAAGTGCAGCGCCGTCATCGAGACCGCAACACAGGATTACACGACATGAACACCGCCGCCGCGAGCGAAAAGATCGGCTTCATCGGACTGGGCTTGATGGGCCACGGGATCGCGAAAAACATCGTCGATAAAGGCTATTCCCTGACGTTTCTCGGCCGCAAGAACCGCGCGCCGGCGCAAGACCTGCTTGGCCGCGGTGCGGAGGAAGCCGCGACCTCGCGCGACGTGGCAGTGGCATCTGATATCGTCTTCATCTGCGTCACCGGCTCGCGTGAAGTCGAAGCCATCATCCGCGGACCTGGCGGCCTCAAGGAAGGCCTGAAGAAGGGCGCTGTGGTTGTCGATTGCTCGACCTCGGATCCGACCTCGACGGTAACGCTTGCCGCCGAACTCAAGGCGCTCGGCGTCGACTATGTCGATGCCCCGCTCAGCCGCACGCCGAAGGAGGCGTGGGAAGGCACGCTCGACGCCATGGTCGGCGCGTCGGACGCGGTCTTTGCCCGGCTGAAGCCGGTGCTCGACACCTGGGCCGGACGTATCGTCCATATCGGCGACACCGGCGACGGCCACCGCATGAAGCTGCTCAACAATTTCATCTCGCTGGGCTATGCGGCGATCTATTCCGAGGCGCTGGCGCTGGCGCAGAAGGTCGGCATCTCGCCGCCGCGCTTCGACAGCGTCATCCGCAACGGCCGCATGGATTGCGGCTTCTACCAGACTTTTATGCGCTGGACGCTGGAAGGCGACCGCGACGCGCACAAATTCACCATCGCCAACGCCTTCAAAGACCTCACCTATCTCGAATCGATGGCGGGTGCCGCCGGCATCGCCAACCCGCTCGGTAATGCCACCAAGAACGCCTTCGCCGGCGCATTCGCCGCCGGGCCGGCCGATCAGTATGTGCCGATGCTGGCCACGCATATTGGCAAGGTCAACGGCGTCGACCTGACGCCGCCTACAGCGCCACGCGTCCGATAGGACGCGCAATGAAGGCTGCAGAGCCGACATGGAATTTTCATGAGCCCAAAGCCTGATTCATTGCAATAGAACCAGGCGCTATGCTCTTGTTTGATCATCATCTTCCGAACCGAACCTTTAGGACTACCATCTAGGGGCAAACCCAACCAGCCAGCGCAAATGGCCAAGATGGGTAGAATGTTGCCATTCGTCTCGCCGATGAGAACGAGCAAGTGGCGCCAATTGCCGACCTTGCCAGCGACGCCGGGAAGGTCAAGTCTCGGCCCCAAAGGAGCCGCTGGCGAAGAAATCATCCCTGCGTTGGTCGACAAGGTGAGCGCTGTAGAAGGCGACGAACCGGGTGCGGGCGCGAGCCCCACTACCCAAGCTTGTGACAAAGTCGATCGAGCACGTCTCGAAGCGCATTAGCGGCTTGGTCACGCTCGTCAGCAGACATCAGCTCGGGTTCAGCCTCCAGCCTGAGATGCGGCAGCACGGTTCGAACGGCGCTGCGGGAGGCGACCATATTGGCCTTCAGATCGAGGACGCGATAGGTGGCGACGGGATAGGCGATGCCCCTGACGTGGATGTGTCCCAGTTCCACGCAGGCGATAGTGTCCTTCACTTGCGCAAACGTCTCATAGGAAATGAGCACGGCGCCCGGCGGCGCCTCCTGCTCGAGGCGTGAGGCGAGATTCACGGCGCCGCCGATGATCGTGTAGTCCATCCGGTCTTCGCTGCCGAAGTTGCCGACGGTGCAGTAGTCGGTATGGATGCCGATGCGGCAGCGCAGCGGCGTTTCGATGCCGATGTCACGCCAGATTTCGGCAAGGTCGGTCATCCGCTTCTGCATGGCGAGAGCCATCTCGACGCAGGCGAGCGCGTCCTCCTTGACACCGCGAGTCTCCGGATCGCCGAAAAACATCAAGATCGCGTCACCGACATACTTATCGATCGTCGCGCCGTGATCCGAAGCAATTTTCGACATTTCCGTCAGATAGTGGTTGAGGAGCTGGGTGAGATCCTCGGACTCCATCTTGTCAGTGGTCTCGGTAAAGCCAGCGATGTCTGAGAAGCATATGGTCAGCTTCTTGCGCTGGCTGGCGATCCTGACGTCCTGACGGCCAGAAAATATCGATTTGTACACCTGCGGCGCGAGATACTTGGCCAGCTTGTTGGAAAGCGCCTCGAGAGCCGCGGACTTCTCGGCGAGGTTCTCCTCCCGTTGCTTCAGCTCCGTGATGTCCGAGTAGACGGCGACCGTTCCGCCGCCGGTGATCCGCCGCTCGCCTATCATGATCCATCGTCCATCGCCGCGCCGCTGCACCCAAGGGTCGCCAGGGTTGCGGTGCCGGGAGAGCCGCTCGGCGACCCATTCCTCGACCCGCCCCTCGGCATCCTTGATGTAGCCGCGCTCAGCGGACCGGCGGACGATGTGCTCGAATATCGTGCCGGGCGTCATTTCCTCCAGGCCGGCGTAGAGCAGTTCGCGATAGCGGCTGTTGCTGAGGACAAGCCGGTCCTGCCCGTCGTAGAGAGCGAACCCTTCGGAGATGCTCTCGATGGCATCGACGAGCCGCTGGCGCGCCTCGGCGACCTCGCGCAGGTTCTTTTCCTCGACCTCGACCGCGGTGTCCCGGAACAGCCTGAGCGCCTCGGCCATGCGCCCGATTTCGTCGCGGCCGGCGGCAGGTAGGGGCGCTCGAAGATTGCCGCCAGCGATCGCGAACATGCCTTGGCTCACCGCCCCCAGCCGGGCGAGAAGGCTTCGGTCAACATAGAGCCAGACCACCAGAACCGAACTCAGAAGGCTGAGGAAGGCGGAGCCAAGGACAACTCCGGTGCCGTAGCGCTGGACGACCGCGGCTTCGAGACCGGACGCGGTGATCTCGCGGTCCGCCGCGGCGACCAGCCGATCAACGGCAGCGGTGAGGCTGCGCGACAGCCGATTGTTTTCGCCGAGAAGCTTTTCGCCCTGCGCCAGGACGGCGAGCTCGTCCTGGCGGGCCTTGGGGATGCTCTTTTCGCCATCGATCAGCGCCTTAAACTCGTCCACCCGTTGTCGGAAGCGGATCTGCAGCTTCTCGTCGATCTCGGCGGAGATCGTTTCCAGAGCGGCAAGGGACCGGCGCAGCGGAAACAGGATCAACGCCAGATCGCCCGGCGTCGACGCGTCCGCCGTCCTGACCAGAGCGTCGTTGACCGCCGACATCTCCTGGTGCGCCCTCTGTTGGGGGATGTAGGCTGCAATCGCCTGGACGAGATCGGCCATGACCGCCGCGCTTCGATCCGGCGCGAGCGATGCGTCGGCCGCGGCCCGCCACTGCGCGAGCCTGGAATTCATCACCAGGATGCCGGGGGCCACGAGACGCTGGCCTGCAATTGTCGTCGCCGACAAGCGGCGCAACAGCTCTTCCTTGCGCGCGACCACGGCGAGGCGCGTGGCAACAAGGTCGTCGAGAGCGTCGAGGTTGCGCCTGAGACCGAGCACCGCAGCCTCGATCTCAGCCACCGCTGGCGTTCCGAGCGCGGCACCCTTGAGCGCGGCGAGCAGCTCCTCGAGGCGCGTCATCTCGACCCCGATCGCGGCCGAGACTTCGTTGTGCCGGGCTTTGCTAGTCGACGTCAGCACGGCCGGCGCAATGGCCGCGACCCGCTCGGCCTGGCGCGACAGCTGGAGGGAGGCAAGCGCCGACGGCACCCGATCCCTGGTGATGCGGTCGACGACGTCGCCGACCTGGAGAAAGGCATACAGGGCAGCCGCTGTTGCCAGCACTGCGAAGGCGCTGATCCCGAAAAAAGCCAGCAGCAGGCGGCCGCGTATGCCGAGACTTTCAAGCATCGCGGCGACGCTTTGATCCGAACGAGCGCGCTAACTTGGTCCGCATAAGATGCCTCAGGCGCGGCGGCGGCGGGGTGGGATCATCCTATTCCACCGGCACGTAACCTCCATCCCGCCAGACGTACCACGCCCAACTTTGGTTCGTGAGGTCGCCCTTTTCGTCGAAATCGACCAGGCCGAGCACCGTGTCGAACTGCTGGCCGCGCAGTGCTGCGATGACTGCGTTCAGCTCCAGGGAACCAGCCTTCCCGACTGCCTGCGCCCAGACCTGGACGGCGCCGTAGCTCAGCAGCGTGTAGCCTTCGGGCTCGAAGTTTTCGGCACGAAACCGCTCCACGACTGGAGCCGCTTCAGGGTCTCGCCGCGGGTCCGCAGGGATCGTGAAGAGAGTTCCCTCGGCCGCGGGACCGGCGATCAGGCCGAATTCCTCGGTCGCCATGGCATCGCCTGAGACGAGTTGAAGTGAGTATCCGCGGTCGCGTGCAGCACGGGCCATGAGTGCGGCCGCGTCATAGCGGCCGCCAAGGTACAACACTGCAATGCCGGCTGCCTCTAGAGCAGCGATTTCAACCGAATAGTCGGTCTTCTCGGGGTCGTACGCTTCATAGATCGCTTCGGTTACGCCCCGCCTGTTCAACTGCTTTCTGGTCTCGTCGGCGAGGCCCTTCCCATAGGTCGTGCGGTCGTGAAGGATTGCAATTTGCTTGTCGGCCCTGTGGTCGGCCAGGTAGTTGCCGGCCACGGTCCCCTGCGTATCGTCGCGGCCAATGACACGAAACACGTTGGCGCTACCTTGCTCCGTCAGCATTGGGTTAGTGGAGGCTGGCGAAATCTGCAAAATCCCCGCCGCCTCATAGACCTTCGATGCCGGGATCGACGACTCGGAGCACATATACCCGACAACGAAAACGACACCGTCAGCCACCAGCTTTTGGGCGGCCGCTACCGCTTGCTCGGGATCGCAGAAATCGTCGGCGGTGATGAGCCGTACCTGCTGCCCGAGTACGCCGCCCGCCGCATTGATGTCGGCTACGGCCATCTCCACGCCGCGCTGCAGCTGCTCGCCATTCCAAGCGAGCCGCCCAGTGACCGGACCAGCTGCCCCGATCGGTATCTCCGCCCGCGCCGGGCAGATGACGAAGGCCGCAAACGCGGCGACAGCTATGGTAACCACGCGGTGCATGACTGCACCTCCAAACCTTAGCTTACGCTAATATGGTTAACGCCGACAGCCCTTTCCGCAGGCGGGACGTGCCTGGGTCGGCCGCGATCCCGGCAACGGAGACGCAACAGGCGGCTGCATATACCGAGGCGTTCAGGCTCGCACCGATGCTTGATCCGAACGAGCGGCTGATTTGCCCTGCATCAGATGTCCCAACCAGCGCCGATGACCGGTTCTTACTCGACCGGCACGTACTCTCCACCTCGCCAGACGTACCATACCCAGTTCTGGATCGAGAGATCGCCCTTGTCGTCGAAATCGATCGAGCCCAGGACAGTGTCGAACTCCTGCCCGCGCAGGGTCGCGATGACCGTCGCCAGCTCCAGCGAACCTGCCTTCTCGACCGCCTGCGCCCAGACCTGGACGGCAGCGTAGCTCAGCAGCGTGTAGCCTGCGGGCTCGAAGTTTTCGGCACGGAATCGCTCCACTACCGGGGCCGCTTCGGGGTTTCGCCGTGGGTCCGCGGAGAACGTGAAGAGGGTCCCCTCGGCCGCGGGGCCGGCGATCAGGGCAAATTCCTCGGTCGCCAGGGCATCGCCGGAGATGATCTGAACCGCGTAGCCGCGGTCGCGTGCGGCGCGAACAATCAGCGCAACCTCGGCATGATACCCACCGACATACAGCACGGCGATGCCAGCGGCCTGTAGTGCTGCGACCTCGGCCGAATAGTCATCCTTGCCTGGGGTGTACGCGTCGTAGACAGCTTCGGTCACGCCCCGCTTGTTCAGCTGCTTTCTGGTCTCATCGGCGAGACCTTTCCCATATGTCGTGCTGTCGTGAAGGATCGCGACCTTCTTGTCGCCCCAGCGATCGGCTAGGTGGTTGCCGGCCACGATTCCTTGCGTATCGTCGCGACCAATGACGCGGAAGACGTTGGCCCGACCCTGTTCGGTCAGCTGCGGATTGGTCGATCCCGGCGAAATCTGTAGAACTCCCGCCGCCTCGTATACCTTCGATGCCGGGATCGAGGCTCCGGAGCAGTAGTGACCGATGACGAGCACCACGCCATCAGCGACCAGCTTCCGGGCTGCCACCACCGCCTGCTCGGGATCGCAGAAATCGTCGACCGCGATTAACCCCACCTGCTGGCCGAGAACGCCGCCCACAGCATTGAAGTCGGCAACAGCCATCTCTGCCCCACGCTGCCCCTGCTCGCCAATCCAGGCGAGCCGTCCCGTCATCGCGGCCGAAACCCCGACCAATACCTCCGCCCGCGCGGGGCAGATGAACAACGCCGCGAGCGCCACAAAAGCCACTGTGATGATACGGTGCATGGATGACACTCCAAGCGTGTAGTTTACGCCAATCCCGTCAACGCCGACAGTCCTTTCCGCGAACGTGGATATCTTGGCTGTTCCTACGGCGCACTCGTCTCGTCTTTGATTAGGCTTAAACCTGGATTTGCCATATCCCTGCGCGGGTTCGTTGACGGCTAAAGCGCTCGCGCTTGCCGAGGTTCTCAACAAAATCGGGCCTAAGCGGTTGTTGCCATCGCGTGCTACGAAGTGGATTGTCCCCTTTGCAGACGTTCCGGCCCGACCTACGAAGGTCGCTTTCGGGTCATGGGCGGGAGTTCGGCCGAGCGCGAACGAGTTTCCGCTTAGAGCCGAACTTTGCCGTTCAGAGCGATTGCGTTTGACCTTATCGCCGCGACCGCCCGATAACGTCGTCGGTGTTGGCGAGCAGCCTGTGCACGGCATTCCTTGCAGCCGCCGGACGCCTGAGACGGATGTTCTTTTCGATCGCCTCGTGCAGTGACTGTGCCCGCCGCTGATCGCTGGTCTCCCGGGTGACGAAGACGAACAGGTGGTCGAGCGCGGATTCGATCAGCACGCCGAGCGGCACCAGGAGGTCGTTGCCCGACGCCCGCAGGATGGCGAGATGAAATCGCGTATCGGCGCGGGTGCGCTCGGGCAGCGTCGCCGCCTCGCCCATCTCCCGGCAGGCCTGGCTGATCTCGGCCATCTGCTCGTCTGTGCGCCGCATCGCGGCAAAGGCGCTGGCTTCCGGCTCGATGATGTGGCGGAATTCCTGGACGGTGCGCAGGAACATTTCGCGATCGGGCGCCGTCGCGTACCAGGCAAGCACGTCGCGATCGAGCAGGTTCCAGCGCTCTTTCGGCTCGACCCAGCTGCCGATCTTGGGGCGTGAGGCCAGCAGGCTCTTGGCCATCAGCATCTTGATCGCTTCGCGCACCGCCGAGCGGCTGACGTTGAAGGTCTCCGACCATTTGGCCTCGTTGGGCAGGATGGTTCCCGGCGGATAGTCGCCGCGCACGATCCTGAGACCGATCTCGTTGGCCAGCGACGCATGCACGCTCGATCCGGGGATCAGCGCCGCGTCGGTACGGCGCGCGCCGGGCGGACGGGCAGCCTGTGCCTTGACCTTGGCCCGTGCCTTGACCGTTGTAGGTCGCTTTTTCAATCTTGCGTCCGACATCCATGTTCCCCGGCACAGGCTGAACTCAAGGCGCGGCAAAGCAGGAGCGGTTCGCCCCAGCACTGTCACCTCGCACGTTTCGTGAACCGGTGTGACGGGGCGCCCGTCGATCGGACGCCCCGAACTGCGAACCTACTTCTGGATGCAGGTATCGACCGTATCCTTGGTGCACTCGTCGAGACCGGTGAAGACCGGATCGGCGACAGGCTTGCCTTCGATCAGGTCGATCATCACCGAGGGTGCCTTGTAGCCCATCTCGAACGGCCGCTGGCCGACCAGTGCGGTCACCAGACCCTCCTTGGCAATGGCCACCTCGTCACCGATCGTATCGGCGGCGCCGATGACGAACTCGTTGCTGGCGATCTTGTCGGCCATCGGCTTGAACAGGTCGCGATAGGGCTGTGGCGCGCCGAACAGCGGCCAGCCGCCCATGATGCCGAAGGCGTCGAGATCGGGATTGGCGGCGAGGATATCGGTCATCGCCTGCACGCCCTTGGCGCCATCGTCATTGGTGAACACCGGGCAGCCGGCAACCTCGGTCCAGCCGCCCTCGCCGGCGAGCGCCGGGAGATCCTTCTGGCCTGAAAGCGCGTCGCGCATGCCCTGGGCGCGGCGCAGGATGTTGTCGGCCGCCGGATTGCCCTCAATGGTGCAGATCTTGCCACCCTCCGGCTTGCCCTTCTTGATGTACTCGCCGATCTTGTAGCCCATCAGGTAATTGTCGGTGCCAAGATAGGTCTTGCGCAGCGCCGCATCTTCCTTGCTGAGGTCGGCGTCGAGCGTCATGATCGGGATCGACGGATTGGCGCTTTTGATGGTCTGCGCGATCAGCGGCGCGTTGGACGGCGAAATCGCCATCGCCACCGTGTCCGGCTTGCTCAGCATGTCCTGGACGATCTGGGCTTCGCCGGCCTCGTCCGAAGTCGACGCTGGACCGGTGTAGAAGCATTCATATTCCGAGCTGGCGTTTTCCGAGTTCCATTTCTCGCAACCCTGGTGGATGGCCTCGAAGAACGGATTGTCGAGCCCCTTCACCACGATGACGAGCTGTTTCTTGGCCAAAGCCGGCCCGGCGCCCAACGCCAACACGGCGACGGCAGCGAGCAATAGTGATTTCCTCATTTCAGTCCTCCCTTGAAACAGACGGACACGGCGTGCCCGCCACACAGACCAGCCCGGATGCGCGATGACAGAGGTTCGTTTCGCGAGCGCTCGTGTCGTCAAGCCGGGCCGATAAGTATTTCCAGATGCGATCACAGACCAGCGCGATATAGACGCTGCCAGATCCTCGACCGATAAACCTCCGCCTACTTCGCCCCGGCGCGCCGGGGCAGGAGATCGGCATAATCTCCTCCGACGCTTAGCTAATATCGGCTTGCTACGGACGTCAATTGCTATTTGTCCTACAAAACGGATTTTTCGAAAGAAGCCGCTGTTGACGGCAAGGGGGCATATGCGTAAATGGGCGAAAGCGCGGTTCCCGGGAGGAGCTGGGAAGAGCGAGGCCGCGGCAGGACCACAGGCCGAAAGCACGGAGGAAGCAGTCTGGTGTCGGTTCTCGAACTCGCCAACATCTCAAAACATTTCGGCGCCATCCAGGCCGTCAACGACGTTTCACTGTCGATCGAGGCCGGACAGGTGGTCGGGCTGATGGGCGACAACGGCGCCGGCAAGTCGACGCTGGTCAAGATGATCGCCGGCAATTTCCGCCCGAGCCATGGCACGATGCAGATGGACGGCAAGGAGTTGATCCTGCACAAGCCGGTGGAGGCGCGCCAGCACGGCATCGAGATCGTCCATCAGGATCTGGCGCTTTGCAACAATCTGACGGCTGCCGCCAATGTCTATCTCGGCCGCGAGCTGCGCCGCGGCGTCGGGCCGTTTCGCATCCTCGACTACGCCGCGATGTACAAGCGCGCCGGCCAGATTTTTGCCGTGCTGAAATCCGAAACCCGCCCGCGCGATCTGGTCAAGCAGATGTCGGGCGGCCAGCGGCAGGCGGTGGCGATCGCCCGCACCATGCTTTCGCAAGCCAAGATCGTGCTGATGGACGAGCCGACGGCGGCGATCTCGGTCCGGCAGGTCGCCGAGGTGCTGAACCTGATCCGCCATCTGCGCGACCAGGGCATAGCGGTCGTGCTGATCAGTCACCGCATGCCCGATGTTTTTGACGTTGCCGACCGCGTCATCGTCATGCGACGCGGCCGCAAGGTCGCCGATAAGACGATCGCGTCGAGTTCGCCCGAGGAAGTCACCGGGCTTATCACTGGCGCCATCGAACAGGTTTGATGCCAGCCGGTTTCACCACGCAAGCAGATAAAGGTCGACGATGGCAGTAACTCTTGACCAGACGATCGCGCAGAAACAGCACACTTTGCTGACCAGGGTGTTTGCCAGCCAGACCTTCTGGGTGGTGATCGCCGTCATCCTCGCCTGCCTGTTCTTGTCCGTGGCAACCGATTCCTTCGCCACGTCGAAGAACCTCTATAACATCACGCGCAATGTCACCTTCGTCGCGATCGTCGCGCTCGGCATGACCTTCGTCATCATCACCGGCGGCATCGACCTTTCGGTCGGCTCGGTGCTTTGCCTGTGTTCGATGGTGCTGGCCGTGACCATGCATGCCGGCTACGGCATCGAGGTCGGCATTGCCGCTGCGATCGCGACGGCGCTGATCATCGGCGCCTTCAACGGCATCCTGATCGCCTATCTCGGCTTTCCGCCGTTCGTGGTGACGCTCGGCATGCTATCGATCGCGCGCAGCCTGGCCATGGTCGCCTCCAACAACACCGTCGTCTTCCAGTTCGGGCCCGACCACGACAAGCTTCTGGCGCTGGGTGGCGGCGCCTTTGTGTTCGGCATCGCCAATCCGGTGCTCTACATGATCGTGCTGGCGCTGATCACCGGCTTCGTCCTGCGCTGGACGAAATTCGGCCGGCACATCTTCGCCATCGGCGGCAACGAGCATGCGGCGACGCTGACCGGCGTTCCGGTGCGCCAGATCAAGGTCGTTGTCTACATGATCTCGGCGCTGGCGGCGGGCCTTGCCGGCATCATCCAGACCGGCTGGCTGGGCGCCGTCACCACCAATCTCGGCAACGGCATGGAGCTCCAGGTCATCGCCGCCACCGTCATCGGCGGCGCCAACCTCGCCGGCGGCATGGGCACAGCCTTTGGCGCCGTCGTCGGCGCGGCGCTGATCGAAGTGATCCGCAACAGCCTCGGCCTGCTCGGCATCAACGCCTTCTGGCAGGGAGTGTTCATCGGCGGCGCCATTCTGCTGGCCGTTCTGTTCGACCGGCTCCGCAATTTCAGGCGCAACGAATAGACCGCAGGTCACAAGCGCTATTCGTTTCCCTTGCAATCGCTCAGTCTGAAAATCGGTCGGCACGGTCCATAGCGGGCGCCAGGCGTGCGCATGTACCTTGACGCAGGCCCGGAACGAGCCGCACTATCCCCATTGCAGGCGAAGGGAGGCCAGTCGCCTGCGGGAGGATATACCCATGACGGAAGCGATCAGGCTCTACTGGGGCCGGTTCGGACATGTTTCTGTCCTGAACGTCGCCAGCGACTTCGTCACCCATGCCCATGTCGAGGCGCATATCATCATCTGGCTGGAAGGCACGGCCGGCGAGATGACCATCGGCCGCGAGACGGTGCGGCTTGGGCCGGGCACCGCCGCCGGCATCAATTCCTTCCAGCCGCACAGCCACGCTTTGTCCCGCGACGGCCGGCCCGGCCTGTTCCTCGCCTTCTACATCGATCCGGACTGGGCGCGCCGGCGCCGCGACCTGCCGTCCGCTGCGCCGCTGTTTTCAGCACCGGCGATCACATTGGAGCCTTGGCTGCACAAGGCGGCAGCCAACCTCCTCGACCATCTCAGCGACAATGAGAGCATCGACGACATCGTCAATTACGAGATCGAGCGCTTCATCGACAGCGTGCTCGACGCCGCCGACGCCTCGGCACCGCAAGTGGCACGCACCCGCGTCCACACCATGCAGGATTTCCGCGTTCGCAAGGCGATCCAGCTGATGAAGGCCAATGTCTGCGAACGCATCTGCTTCGATGATGTGGCGCGCAGCGTCGGCCTGTCGCGGCCGCATTTCTTCGCACTGTTCAAGGAGCAGACCAATCTGACGCCCAACGTCTACTGGAACACGCTGCGCATGGAGGAAGCGGTGCGGCAGTTGCAATGGTCGCAGGAGCCGCTGATCTCAGTCGCCTGCAATCTCGGCTTCACCACGCAGGGCAATTTCTCGCGGTTCTTCCGCGACCATGTCGGCGTTCCGCCGACACTCTATCGCGAGGCGGCGCGGGCCATTTCCTGAGCCATTTTCAGACTTATTGATAGGCGTTCAAGACGCATTGATAAGCGCCGCCGGGCTCGCCGCCCTACCCTCGCGACACAGATATCTGCAAGGGAACGATCATATGGCGAAAGTCACCATCTCCAGCGTCATCGACGCGCCGGTCGAAAAGGTCTGGGCGCGCATACGCGACTTCAACGGTCTGCCGAGCTGGCACCCGCGCATGGTCGAGAGTCATATCGAGGACGGCAAGGATGCCGGCGCGATCGGCTGCGTGCGCAACTTTCAGCTCGCCAGCGGCGCCCGCATCCGCGAAGAGCTGCTCGACTTCTCCGACGACAATTTCCACGTCAGCTACTCCATCCTGGAGACGCCGCAACCGCTGACCAACCACAAGGCGACGCTGCAGTTGCGGCGGGTGACCGATGGTGACCGCACCTATGCCGAATGGACCGCCAGCTTCGACGCTGCTCCCGAGGAAGCCGACAAGCTGGCCGAAGGCATGGGCGCCAACGTCTTCCAGGGCGGCTTCAACGCTTTGAAAAGTCATTTCGCCGGCCAAGGTTGAACTGAATTGGGCTGACAAACAGGAGCGTTCCATGGCGCTTGCACTGCAGACTTTCTCGACGGTCAAGGACGCGAGTGCGGCGCTGAAAGCCGCCGGCACCCGCTATCTCGGCGGCGGCACGCTGGCCGTGCGCGCCGCCAATGAAGGCGATGTCTCGGTCTCCAGCTTCATCAGGTCGACCGAGCTTTCGCTGTCGGCCATCACTGTTTCCGGCGGCAAGGTCCGCATCGGCGCCTCGGTGACCATGGCGGCGATCGCCCGCGATCCGGATCTCGCTCCGCTGGCCAGCGCGGCGCACGCCGTCGGCGGCCCGGCGATCCGCAACATGGCGACGGTCGGCGGCAATCTATTCGCCCCGGCGCCCTATGGCGATTTCACCGTGGCGCTGCTGGCGCTGGACGCAACAGTCAGCATCGATGGCGGCGAGATGCCGATCGAAACCTTCCTGGCAAAGCGCGAAAGCAATCACGCCATCGTCACTTCGGTCGGCTTCAGCTTGCCAGTGGAAGGCGGCTTTCGCTTCCTGAAAGTGTCGCGGATCAAGCCGAAGGGCGTCTCGGTGCTGAGCATCGCCGCCGTGCTGGAACAGGCGCCGGACGGCACCGTGTCTTCGGCGCGGATCGCGCTTGGCTGCATGGCCGACCGTCCGATGCGCGCGACGGCGGCGGAGAAGGCGCTGCTCGGCAGAATACTCAGCAGCGACGGCATCGCGCCGGCGCTGGCCGTTGCGAGCGACGGCACCGCGCCGATCACCGATCCGATCGCCAGTGCCTGGTATCGCAACGAAGTCCTGCCGGTCCATCTCGGCCGGCTTTTGCTCGCCTGAAAGCCAATGGCGGGTAAGTCCGCCTGGCTGCGGCGCAAGGAGTAGAAAAGATGGCAAAGGTCCCGGTTCAGTTCACGCTCAACGGCGCGGAGAAGGCCGAATTCATCGACAGCGGCACGACGCTGCTTCATGCGCTGCGCGACAAGATCGGCGACACCTCGCCGAAGGGCGGCTGCCATCAGGGCACATGCGGCGCCTGCTCGGTCATCATCGACGGCGAGCTGCGGCTTTCCTGCCTGACGCTGGCCGAGACCTGCAGCGGCGCCGCCATCACCACGACGTCAGGTCTTTCGGAAGGCGGCGTGCTGCATCCTTTGCAGCGCGCCTTCCTCGACGCCTTCGCCACCCAATGCGGCTTCTGCACGCCGGGCATGATCATGGCCGCCAAGGTGCTGCTCGACCACACGCCGAACCCCAGCCGCGACGAGGTGGTCGAGGCGCTGTCGGGCAATATCTGCCGCTGCACCGGCTACGAGCCGATCATCCAGGCGGTGCTGACCGCCGCGCGGTCCAATTCGCAGAATGCGGCCTGACGGGAGTCAAAAAGATGGAACTCCGCAAGAGCTATTTCGCCGACCAGCGCAAGGATGATCTGCACGAGATCGGCCAACCGCGGCCGCGTTCGGATTCACCCGGTCACGTCACCGGCAAGACCGCTTATTTCGCCGACCGCAATTTCCCCGGCATGCTGCATCTGAAGATCGTGCGCAGCCCGCATCATCACGCCCGCATCCGCGGCATCGACATTTCAGAGGCCGAGAAGCATCCGGGCGTGGTGAAAATCCTGACCGCCAAGGACGTGCCGCACAATGTCTACACCATCCTGATCCTGATCCAGATCGGGCCGGAGGACGAGACGGTGCTGGCCGACGGCAAGGTGCGCTGGAAGGGCGAGGCGGTGGTGGCGGTGCTGGCCGAGACCGAGCGTGCCGCGCAGGAGGCGGCGGCCAAGGTCAAGGTCGATTACGAGGTGCTGCCGGCGGTCTTCGACATGGAGGAAGCGCTGAAGCCCGGCGCGCCGATAGTCAACGAATATCACGGCCGGAACTACTATCTCTATGACAGCGGTGAATGCCGCAAGGTGCGCTTCGGCGATGTCGAGGCCGGCTTCGCCAGCGCCGATCACGTGCTCGAACAGACCTACCAATCGTCGCCGATCGAGCATGCGCCGACCGAGACGACCGGCTGCATCGTCGCCCCCGAGGGCAACGATCGCTTCACCTGCTACACCAACACGCAGGCGATGTTCTTCACGCTCGATAATGCCTCGATCATCCTGCAGATGCCCGGCAACAGACTGCATTTCGTCGGCGGTACCGTCGGCGGCGGTTTTGGCGGCAAGGTCGACGTCATTGTCGAGCCGATTGCGATCCTCGGCGCCAAGCTGACCGGTCGTCCTGTCTCCTTCATCTACAGCCGCGCGGAGGAGATGCAGATCTCCTCGCCGCGCGCGGCGGAAAAGGTCGTCATCAAGGACGGCGTCATGAAGGACGGCCGCATCGTCGCCAGAAAAGTCACCGGCTACACCGATGCCGGCGCCTATTCGCGTCACTCGCCCTACGGCGCGCAGAAGGGCGCCGGCCACTATCCCGGCCCCTACACGATCCCGAATGTCTGGATCGACACCTACTGCGTCTACACCAACCGCACCCCCTCCTCCGCCATGCGCGGCTTCGGTGTCACCATCGGCGATTTCGCGCTGGAAGTGCAGATGGACAAGCTCGCCCGGCTGATCGGCATGGACCCGCTCGAATTCCGCTTCATCAACGCCTACCGCGACGGCGACATGAAGGCGCACCGCCAGCCGACCGAAGGAGCCGCGCTGATCGAGTGCATGCAGGAAGCTTCGCGCGCCGCCAACTGGCCGGTGGCGGAGAAGTTCATGGCGATGTCGTCCTACGCGAAGGGAGCTTGAGATGGCGATCAGGCGCGGACGCGGCGTCGCCGCGATCAATTATCCGACCGGCATGAATCTCGGCGGCGACCCGACCCAGGCGTTGGTCCATTCGACGCCGACCGGCAATTTCATGGTGACGCTGTCGAGCGTCGATCTCGGCCAGGGCATGAAGCAGATCATGGCGCAGATCTGCGCCGAGACGATCGGCGTGCCGACCGACCGCGTCGTCGTCGACACCGCCGACACCGACACCGGCCCGCACTGCATGGGCACCTTCGCCTCGCGCGGCACGCACCGCGCCGGCAACGCGGTCATCCAGGCGGCCAGGGAAGCCCGCCAGGTGATGCTGGAAGTGGCGGCCGAGGAGCTGGAGGTGAATGCCTCGGACCTCGAGACCGACGGCCAGGGCAACATCCTGGTCAAGGGCGCCCCGCAAAAATCGATCTCGATCTTCGATGTCGCGCTGTCGGCGCATTTCAAGCGCGGCCGCTCGATTTCCGGCCGCGGCATGTTTTTGATCCCGCGCTCATATCCCGAGAAAGAAACCGGCGCGATGAAACCGTCGACCTGCTATGCGCACGCCTGCACCGTGGCCGAGGTCGAGGTCGATGACGAAACCGGCGAGGTCACCGTGCTGACGGTGAAGAATGTCTTCGAGATTGGCCGCGCGCTGAACCCGAAAATGGTCGAGCAGCAGCTCGTCGGCGGCTCGTGGATGGGCATCAGCCACGCACTCTACGAGACGACCGAACCCTACTACCCCAACCGCAATCATGGCGGCACCGACTTCAACCAATATCTGATGCCGGGACCTGGCGATCTTGCGCAAACTGAGATCATCGTGCTGGAACGACCCTCGGCCGACGGCCCGTACGGCGCCAAGGGGCCAGGCGAAATGTGCGCCAACCCACAGATTCCCGCGGTCGCCAATGCCGTCTTCGACGCCGTCGGCGTGCGCATCGACACGCTGCCGATCACGCCGGAACGCATCCTGCGCGCGTTGAGGGCGCAAGCTTCGAACTGAGTGCTGGAAATGCCCAAGAGAAGCGCCGAGACTGTCGCGACCTCGCCGGAGGGGGTGGCATCCCGCCTCGCCGCCTCGCGCTATCTGGCCGATGAGAGCCTGGCCACCGCCATCTTCCTGGCGATAAGGCTTGGCAAGCCGCTTCTGCTCGAAGGCGCGCCCGGTGTCGGCAAGACGGAGGCCGCAAAAGCAATCGCCGAAGTGCTCGCGCGCGACCTGGTACGGCTGCAATGCTATGAGGGGATCGACGCAGCGCATGCGCTCTACGAATGGAACTATCAGCGCCAGTTGCTCGCCATCCGCCATGCCGGCGAGCATGAGGTCGACATCTATGACGACCGTTTCCTGATCGCGCGGCCGCTGCTGCAGGTGCTGAAGGCGCCGGAAAAGCGCGTGCTGCTGGTCGACGAGATCGACCGTTCGGATCATGAGTTCGAAGCGCTGCTCCTAGAATTCCTGTCCGATTTCCAGATCAGCATTCCCGAGCGCGGCACTATTCGCACCAAATCGCAGCCGATCGTCATCCTGACCTCGAACCGCACCCGCGAACTGGCCGAGGCGCTGCGGCGCCGCTGCGTCTACCACTGGATTACCTACCCCGACGCCGAGCGCGAGGCCGCCATCATCATGCTGCGCGCCGGTGACGTCGCCGAGGCGACCGCACGCGCCGTGGCATCTGCCGTGCGCGACATCCGCGCCCGGCCGCTGGCGAAGCCGCCCGGCATTGCCGAGGCGGTCGAATGGGCCAATGCCGCGACGATCCTCGAAAAGGGCGGCAGCCCGTGGCCGGAAGCTTTTCGCCGCGCCATCGGCGTGCTGATCAAGGACGAAGAGGACCTGTCCTATATCGCCCCCGAGCTTGGTCGGATCGTCGAGGAGGCATTGGTGTGACACGCGACGTCAACGACCCCTTCGCCCCGTTCACAGCGGGGCGGCCGAATACGGATCGACCTCACCGCTGGCGGGACGGCACCCGCGAAGGAATGATGCGGGGAGAAAGCTTGCCCCGGGCGGCTGCGCCCTTGCTCGGCTTTGGCCGGCTGCTGCGCCGCTATGGCTTCCCGGTGGCGCCCGAGCAGGTATCGGGCTTCATGCAGGCGGTGACGCTACTTGGACCGCGCTCGATGATTGACATCCACGAGGCAGCGCTTGCCACGCTGGCGCCGCCGCCCGACCGCCGCGACGAGTTCGAGGCGCATTTCCAAAGCCATTTCTACGGCAACACCGCGGCCGTGGTCGAAGGCGAGGCCGACGAGGAAACCCGCGTCAAAGACGACGGCGGCGCCAGCGATGAAGAGATCGAGGTGGCGCGCCAGGAGAAAGGCGGCGAGCTGTCGTCCGGCGCCGAACAGCTGAGCGCCCGCGACTTCCAGCGCGACGGCGACGGGCTTGCCGCCTTCCGCTGCAAGCTCGCTACCGCCTTGCCCGCCCGCCGCTCCTTCCGCACCGTGCGCACGCACGCGCGCGGCAAGCTCGATCTGCGACGTTCGCTGCGCGAAATCGTCGGCGCCGATGGCGATGTGCCATCGCCGCTGCTGCGCCGCAGGCAGACCGTGCCGCGCAAGCTGCTGATCCTGATCGATGTGTCAGGCTCGATGAAGCTGCACACGTCGGACTACCTCAAACTGGCGCATGCGGCGGTGCAAGGCGCGGACCGGGCCGAAATTTTCACCTTCGGCACGCGGCTGACCCGCATCACCGCGGCGCTGCGCATTCGCGACCGCGACCAGGCGCTGGCCCGCGTGGCAGCACTGGTCGACGACTGGGACGGCGGCACCCGCATGGGACCGACGCTGCTCGCCCTCCTGTCAGTGCCGCGCTTCTCCGCTTTCGCGCGCGGCGCTGCGGTCGTCATCCTGTCGGATGCGTTGGAGCGCGGCGACCATGCCGAGCTGGAAATGGCGATGCGCCGGCTGAGCGCACGCGCCTTCCGGCTTTCGCTGGCGACGCCGCTGGCCGGCGATCCGCGTTTCCAACCGGCCACGGCAGCGCTTCGCGCCATCCTGCCGGTGCTCGACGATCTCGTCGACGGCTCGTCGATCTCGGGTCTTACCGATTTCATCCTGTCGCTCGCCCGCCCTGCCCCGACGGCCGCAGCAATCTGGAAGAGGGTTTCATGATGCAGAAGGCGATCGACGCGCATTTCCACATCTGGCGCCAAAAGGATCAGCCCTGGCTGCGCGGGCCGATGGTGCCGCGCATCTTCGGTCCTTACGAGCCGATCCGCCGCGACTACCCTATCGAGGAGTTCCTTGCCGATCAGCAAGGCTCCGGCGTCGAGAAGGCGGTCTACGTCCAGACCAACTGGGCGAAGGAGGATTTCGAGACCGAAGTCACCTTCCTGCAGAAGACGGCCAACGAGACCGGCTGGCCGCATGCCATCGTCGGCTATGCCGACATGACAGTGGACGATATCAGGCCCCAGATCGACCGGCTGATCAAGTACCCTCTGCTGCGCGGCGTGCGCATGCAGCTGCACTGGCACGAAACGCCGGCCTTCCGCTTCGCCGCCTCCCCCGATCAGGTCATCGACCCGAAGGTGCGGGCCAACGTAGCGCGACTGAAGGACTACGGCCTGTCCTTCGACCTGCAGCTTTTCCCGGCCCAGATGAAGGATGGGCTGACGCTTGTCGGCGAAAATCCGGAGACCAATTTCATCCTCACCCATGCCGGCATGCTGACCGATGTGTCGCCGGAAACCACCGAGGCCTGGAAGACCGGGCTGCGCACGCTTTCAGCCGGCCCAACGTTTATGCCAAGCTGTCCGGCCTCGGCACCTTCGTCCACCGCAACGACCCGGCGCTGATCGCCTACATCGTCGACAACGCGATCGACATCCTCGGCAGCGACCGTCTGATGTTTGGCTCGAACTTTCCAATCGAAAAACTGTGGACCAGCCACGCCGAGCTGAACAAGGCGCACCGCGAGGCGGTGGCCAAGCACGGCGCGGCCGCAGAGGCGGGCATTTTTTGGAACACGGCGGAGCGCGTGTATCGGCCGGTGTGACGCGCTGACCTCCCCTTCTCCCCTTGTGGGTTCCCCTTGTGGGAGAAGGTCAAGCCCGATTTCAGTTCCGCGGAAAATGGCCCGAAACTTCGGCGCCTGCGGCCGGCGGCAGCGCCAAAACGCGGAACGAGGCCGCGAGCCCGATAGCGCCGATCGCCAGGAAGGCGAGGCGGAAGTCGAAGAGGTCGAGCACCGGCCCGCTTCTCGCGATCTGCGACAAGTTGAGCAGCGCCGCGGCGACCGCTACGCCGAACAGCATCGCCACTTGCTGCAGCATGCTGGACAACGTCGCTGCCGAGCTCCGCTGCGGTGAGGCCACATCGGCGAAGGCCAGCGTGTTGAGCGCGGTGAACTGCATCGAACGCGACAGCCCGGCAATCAGCATCAGCGCCACCACCAGCGCTTGCGGGGTCTGCGGCGATATCGCCGCACAGGCCATGATCGACAGCGATGCGATCACCCCGTTGACGACCAGCACCGAACGGAAACCGAAGCGCTTCAGCGTCGGTGTCGTCACCGTCTTCATGCCGAGATTGCCCAGAAAATAGGCCAGGATCAGCATGCCGGCATCGACGGGTCTCAGGCCGAATCCGACCTGGAACAGCAGCGGCAGCAGAAACGGCGTGGCGTTGATGGCGACCCGGAAAATGGTGCCGGCCGACAGCGTCGAGATGGCGAAAGTCTGTACCTTGAATGCCGTGAGGTCGAGCAGCGGATTTTTTGCGCGCGCCAGATGCCGCACGGCCAGCCAGCCGACCAAGGTGCCGGCGACAAGCAGCGCTACGGTCGGCATGGCGCCGTCTTCCGGATGGGCGATGCGCTCGAGGCCGTAGAGCATTGACGCGAGCCCGACCGAGGTCAGAAGGAAGCCCGGCCAGTCGAGCGGCCTGGTTTCGGAGTCGCGGTCGCCGGGAATGAAGCGGGCGACCAGCGCTAGTCCCGCTGCGCCGAGCGGAATGTTGATGAAGAAATTCCAGTGCCAGGAGAGATACGTGGTGATAAAGCCGCCAAGCACCGGCCCGATCACCGGCGCGAACAGCGCCGGCCAGGTGATCAGCGCGGTGGCGTTGAGCAGCTCGGACTTCGAGGCGTTGCGCAGCACCAGGATTCGGCCGACCGGCGTCATCAGCGCACTACCCAGGCCCTGCACGGCACGCGCGGCGACGAACTGAGTCAGGTTCTGCGAGATGCCGCAGGCGATCGAGGCCAGCGTGAACAGCGCGATCGCCACGAGGAAGATGTTGCGCGCGCCGAAACGGTCGGCGAGCCAGCCCGACAGCGGCACGAACACCGCCATGGTCAGCATATAGACGGTGATGCCGATGCTCATCGCCACCGCCGGCACGCCGAAGGATTCTCCCATCTGCGGCAGCGATGTCGAGATGATCGTCGAATCCAGAAGCTGCATGAAGAAGGCGACGGCGACGATCAGCGCCACTCGCCGCGCCTGCCGCGCCGTCGTCGCGGTCTCGACCAAGGCTTTGTTTTCGGGAATGGCGGTCATGCGCAGAACTGTACGAAAGTTTTTTCCCGCGCCACTGGGAACCAGGCAATTGTCCGGCAAATCGATGACGCACCGGTTTGAACAGCATTTGGGCGGCGCCGTCCAGACATGGACCAACAAACTTTCGTGTCGTATCGCAACCTGTTATGCGATGACTGAACCTCGCCATCGAACTTTGACGCTTCGCGATTTCGTTTCGGCTCTTCTGACTAGGAACGCCCCCTTCATCAGGACCAATCTGCGCATGAAGCCCATCTACATCGATTATCTCAACGCCCTCGACATCGAAGCGCTTGATATGACCGATGCCGAAATCATCGAAGCGGTCGAGGCCGGCCTGATGGCGCAGGGCAACGGCCAGACGGTGATCGAGCCGCGCGTCCATCTCGAGCCGGACCCGTCCTTCAACGGCCATTTCAATGTCCTGCGCGGCTACGTCGCGCCGCTCGATGCGGCCGGCGTCAAGATTGTCGGTGACTATGTCGACAATTACCTGCACGGCCTGCCATCAGAATTCGGCATCCTCAATCTCTTCGATCCGCGCACCGGCACGCCGCGCGGTATTCTCGACGCCACTGGGATCACCGACATGCGCACCGGTGCCGTCACTGCCATCGGCGCAAAACATCTGGCGAAAAAGACGTCGAAGATCCTCGGCCATATCGGCGCGCGCGGCACCGCCTACTGGAACGTGCGCCTCCTCGACCACCTTTTCGACTTTGACGAGATCCGCGTGCATTCGCGCCGGCCGGAAAGCCGTGACGGCTTTGCCGCCAAGCTGTCCACCGATCTCGGCAAGAAGGTTACGGCGGTCGCCGACTGGCGCGCTTGCGTCGAGGGCGCCGACATCGTCGTCGAGGCCTCGCGGCTGCCGGAACCGCAGCCGCTGCTGAAGACCGAATGGATCAGGCCCGGCGCGCTGGTGATGCCCTACGGGACGATGAGCGCGGTGGAGCTGTCGTTGACCGACATCATGCAAAAGATCGTCGTCGACGACTGGGGCCAGTGCAAGGCCGGCAAATTCGGCTCGCTGCGCGCCCATGTCGAGACCGGACGCCTGAGCGAACAGACGCTGCACGCCGAACTTGGCCAGATCGCCGCCGGTCTAAAGCCAGGACGCCAGAGCGACGACGAGACGATCCTGTTCTGGCATCGCGGCCTGTCGCTCTCCGATATCGCGCTGGGCAAGGCGATGCTGGCCAAGGCGCAGGCCCAAGGCATCGGCCAGCGGCTGCGCTTCGCATGAGTGCGCTCGTCCTCACCGGGGCCGGCATTCGCGTCGAGAATGTCGCGGCGGTTGCCCGCGACGGACGCAGGGTGGAAGTAGCCCCCGCGGTCATGGAGAGGCTGGACAGGGCGCGAAAAGTGCTCGACCGCGCCGCCGCTTCTGGGCAGCCAATCTATGGGGTCAACACCGGTCTCGGCGCCAATCTCGGCACGTCGGTCAGCGGCGACGCCAGCGCCTTCCAGCGCCAGTTGCTCGAAGGGCGCAGCGGCGCGGTGGGTGACGCGCTGCCGCAAGACATCGTGCGCGCGACGATGCTTGCCCGTGCGGCGATGCTTTCGGCCGGTGGGTCGGGCATTTCGTCAGAGGTTTTCGTCGCACTCATCGACGCGCTCAATGCCGGCGTGCATCCGGTGATGCCGTCGCTGGGCTCGATCGGCGACAGCGACCTGCTGCTGATGGCAACGCTCGGTCGCATGCTGACCGGCGACGGCGAAGCCGACTTTCAGGGCCGGCGCATGCCGGCGGCCAGGGCGCTGGCATTGGCGCGCCTTGCGCCTGTCAGCCTCGCTCCCAAGGACGGGCTGTCGCTTATAAGCGCCTCGGCGGTGTCCGCCGGCAGCGGCGCGCTGGCGGTGGCCGACGCACTGACCGCCTTCGCGCAACAACAGCAGGCGGGCGCGCTGACCATGGAAGGCATCGGCGCCAACCAGACGATCCTCGACCCACGCTTGCAGGCGGCGCGACCAGCAACCGGCCAGCAGCAGGCGGCAAAAGGCTTGCGCGATCTGCTGGCACGCGACAAGGCGCCGTCACCGACGACCTTGCAGGACCCGCTGTCGATCCGCTGCATGCCGTCGATCCATGGTGCGCTGCTGCAGGCAATCGATCAGGCCAGGCAAGCCGTCGAGATCGAGCTCAACGCCGCCGCCGACAACCCGCTGGTGCTGGGCGACGAAGACATGGTGCTGTCGACCGGCAATTTCCACACCCCTTCGCTGTCGCTGGCCTTCGAGACGCTTGGCCTTGCCATAGCTCAATGTGCGGCTGCCTGTGCCGCCCGCTTCATCCAGCTCACCGGCTCAGGCCGCAACGGCCTGCCCAAATATCTGTCGCCGGTCGGCGGCGCTTCGGCCGGCTTCGTGCCGCTGCAAAAGACAGTGAGCGCGATTCTCGCCGCCATCCGCCACAAGGCAAACCCGGTGATGCTCGACTTCCTAGCCGTCTCGGAAGGCGTCGAGGACCATGCGACCCAGGCACCACTGGCCGTCTCGAAATGCGCCGACATGATCGAGCTGTGGCAGCGGCTGATTGCCTTCGAGCTGATAGCGGCCGCACAGGCCGTCGACCTGCGCGATGGGCTGACGCTGGCGCCGGCGACCGCCGCGATTCATGCCGCGGTGCGCGCGCTCGTCCTGCCGCTCAGGGAGGACAGGCCCCAGGGCATCGACGCCGAGGCGCTCTACGCCGCACTCGCTGGTGGAAGCTGGCAGGCCTAGCTAGTTTGCGCCGCCCTGCTCAAGCCGCGCTGTCGACCCTTTTCATGAACAGACCGAGTTGGTCCGGGTCCATGTGCACCACATGCTTGTCTTCGGGATAGGCCAGGCTGTTCACGTCGGCGACATATTCGGAAAAGGCGGCAACGCGTTCCGCCTGCAGGCGGTCATATTCGGCGGCAAAATTGCGGTAGACCTTGGAATGGCGGGGCATGTGGCCGCGGTTCTGCCCAAGGATATCGTCGGCGAATAGATATTGCGCGTCACAGCCGGTGCCCGCCCCCATCGACAGCATGATCAGCGAGGTCCGTTCCGAAATTGCCTTGGCCACCTCGACCGGCACGACTTCGATCTCGGCACCGATCGCGCCGGCGGCCTCGTACTGTTTGACCGCTTCGAAAATCTGCATGGCGCTGTCGGCGGTTTTGCCGACGGCCTTGAAGCCGCCGGTCCAGGTGGCGCGCGATGGGATCAGGCCGACATGGCCGATCACCGGGATCGCGTCGTCGGCAAGGCGCTTGACGGTGGCGAAGCCGGCGCTGCAATAGACCGCGTCGGCGCTTGCCTTGTAAAGCCGGAATGCCCAGCGCACGAAATCGTCGGCTGTGCCGATCTCATAGAAATTGTCGCCCGGCATGGTGAACAGGCTGGGTGCGGCATCGCGGTATTGCGGGTTGAGCACGAGCTCCGGCGGTACCGAGACGATGTCCACCCCGGCTCTTTCGGCGGCCTCGGCCTCGTCCATCGTCAACACGCGCAGCATGGTCAGCTGCCGCTTGCCCTTCATGGCGCGCAGGTCGGCGATCGTGGGTCTTTTACGGCTCATCGATTTTGGTTCCTTGTTGCGTATACGGCAGGCCAGTCAGGATTCAATTTGCATGATATTTCCGAAAACCGGGTCCCACTTTTCGGGATCATGCTTTAGATCTGGATCATCACCTTGCCAGCTTCGACCTTGACCGGATAGGTCTGCAGATTGACACAGACGGGAGCCCCTTTGGCCTGGCCGGTCTTGTAATTGAAGCGGCCATTGTGCTTGGGGCATTCGATGATGTCGTCCATGACAAGCCCGTCGGCCAGATGGGCCTTCTCATGCGTGCAAAACCCGTCGGTGGCAAAGAATTCGTCATCAGGGGAACGATAGATCGCGAAGGTTCGGCCGCCATGGTCGAAGCGGATGACATCCTCTTCGTCGACGTCGTCCGCGGCGCACGCTTCGACCCAATCGGCCATCTCTGTTTCTCCCGAAATTCCTGCATTGCGGCGGCGCGCGGTGCCTATTCAGCTGCTGCCGACATGTTCACTTCGTGGAACTCGCCGCGATAGGGCCGTGCCGTCGGAGGCAGTTCGCGCTTGAGGAAATAGTCCTCGTATTTGAGTTGCCTGAGCAGGACCGGCCAGACCTCGCGATAGGCATGCCACATCGACGGGTTCGGCTCCGGCAAATCGTGCTTGATCAGTTCGTGCAGCCTGGGCAGCGCGTGATAGGGCACCATCGGGAACATGTGATGCTCGACGTGGTAGTTCATATTCCAATAGATGAACCGGCTGATCCGATTCATGTAGACGGTCCGGCTGTTGAGCCGATGATCGACCACATTGTCGGCGAGACCGATGTGCTGCAGCAGCCCTGTCAGCACCATGTGCCAGGTGCCGTAGAGGCGCGGTACGCCGATGAGCACCAGCGGCACCCATGACCGCATAGTGAGGGCGAGCGCAATCGTGGCGACGTAGATGGCGACATGCCAGCGCGCGGCGATGACGGCCTTGTGCTGTTCCATCTCGGGAACGTAGCTTTTCTCGTCGGGCGTCAGCTTGCCGAACGCTTGACGTACCAGCGCCGGAAGCGAATAGCGAAAATCAAGGATGCCGGTGAAAGCGAGCGCCGCACGCAAAAGGTCCGGCGGGCGCATCACGGCGATCTCGGCATCGCGTCCGACGATGATGGTGTCGGTGTGGTGGCGGGCATGGCTCCAGCGCCAAGTCACCGGATTGCGCATCAGCATGAAGCTGGCGATTTGGTAGACCGCATCATTCATCCAGCGCGTCCGGAAGGCGGTGCCATGGCCGCATTCGTGCCAGCGCGAGTCGCTGGAGGAGCCGTAGAGCACGCCATAGACGAAGAAGAACGGCACGCACCACCAGGTGCCCCAGAAATAAACGCCGCCGGCAGCGGAACCCAGGATGGCGGCGATCCAGATGATCGTGTCGCGGATCGCCGGGCCGTCGGAACGTTGCATCAACTCCTTGATGACCTTGCGCGGGACGTCGGTATGGTACCATTCGGCCGAGGCCAGTCCCGTCTCGATCGCCCTGCGCGTGCTTTCGCCAACCAGGCTGTAGTCGCGCTTCATTGTGCCAGCCATTGTGACCTCCAATTCCTGGTGGGCCGCGAACCCTCCCCGCTCCAACCGGAGCGAGCCTCCCAACTGGTGCTTCGCGTCGTCCTCGCCATCATCACGATCTGCCTCCGAGCACCGGAAAATTGCCTGACGGCCGCGGATAATCCTGCTGCGGCTGCCTGGCGATGTCAGCGATCCGGCTTTCAGCGGCGGCGATGTCGCCGGCGCCGTCGAGAACCCGGAACACCGCATTGTAGGAGCGGCTTTCGCCATGCTCCAGCCAGATCATCTCGCCGCGCTCGCGCGCCGACAGATTGCCGAGCACGTGATGCGTCGACGGCTCTATGCCCAGCGCATACTGTCCCGCCTGGAAATTCTGCCATTCATAGGCGCAAGGCAGTTGGTCTTTGCGCGTGACGACTTCCAGGCCAAGGCCAAGACGGTCGTTGACCACGGCCACCGGCACCTCACCCTTGGCGTCGGCGCCGAGTTCGTGCTGCCAGACCTGTTCCATGAAACCCAGTTGCGGCGCCGGCACTGTGCGATAGCCGACCTTTTGCGCCTCGTAGCGCTCGCCGGCATGGCCCGCCCAGACAACGTCGCGAATCGGCGCCAGATAGCGCGAGCCTTCGTCGAGCACCGGATGGCTGACGTTGATGTGATAAAAGTACATATGCGGCGTGCGGTTGAAGCCGTGATTGACGACACGGTCCGACAGCCGGATCTCGTTGCCGCCGACATCGGCCTCGATCCGCCGCAGCAGATGCAGATCCTCGCCGAACACCGTCGATTGCTGGACGATCGCCTCGGCCCACAGCACACAGCGGTCGCTGTCCCACGCTTCGCCGTAGCCGACCAACCGCGCCGGGATGGTGCTGACGCGGCCATGCAGCGAATGGCGCACCGTCTTTTTCGGCGGATAGTTGTAGCTGTCGGCCGGAACCTCGTCCATGAACAGGATATGGTCGAGGCCGCAGGTCAGCAGCAGGCCCGAAAACGACCGTGCCCAGGCCAGCCCCTCCTCGCCTTCATACTCGTGCAGGCCGGGATGGCGAAAGCCGCTCGGCGAATGCCAGCCGATCGCCTGGCCCTTGAAGTCGCAATCGGCGACATCAAGCGCCCGGTCGACCAGCGCGGTGAAACGCAGGCCGGAGCCGGTGCGGAATTCGAGCATCCGTATGCCGCGCTCCACCCCGTCGCCAAGCGTCATCAGCCGCACGCCGGCGAATTGCGACAGCATGCCGGACCGCTCCGAGACCTGCCGGCGCGAAAGCGTCTTGCCGTAAAGCTCTACCATGTGACGGCCAGTTCCTTCACTTTGCTCTCGTCTCCTTGAGCAGGGCCGACATGTCGGCGCCGGTGATGATGCTCTCCACCGTCAGCAGGTCGGTATCGGCGACCGTCTGCTCGGCGACGATCTCGCCGCGGCGCATGACGATGATGCGGTCGGCGACCTGAAAGACGTGATGGATGTTGTGGGTGATCAAAAGCACGGAATGACCGGCGGCGCGCACCTCCTTGACGAAGCGCAGCACGCCGTGTGTTTCCTCGACGCCGAGATTGTTGGTCGGCTCGTCGAGGATGATGACCTTGGCGGCAAACTGCATGGCGCGCGAAATGGCAATCGACTGGCGCTCACCACCCGACAGCGTGCTGACCAGCGCATCGGCATCGAGCTTTTTCGAGATGCCGACGCGCTTCAAAAGTGCCGCGGCGGCATCGCGCAGCTTGGCGAGGTCGAGCGGCGCGAACACGCCCAGCCATTTCAAGTTGACCGGCTCGCGACCGAGAAAGAGATTGCGCGCGATGCTGAGGTCCGGCGCCAGCGACGTATCCTGGTGAATGGTCTCGATGCCGAGATCCATGGCGTCGCGCGTCGAGCGGATCGAGACTTTTTGGCCGCGCACATAGATGTCGCCGCGGTCGACGGGAAACACGCCGGAGATCGCCTTGATCAGCGTGGATTTGCCGGCGCCATTGTCGCCGAGCAAGGCCACCACTTCGCCCTCATTAAGTGTGAAGGAGGCGCTCTTCAGGGCGCGGACGCTGCCGAAGGACTTTTGCAGGTTCTGAAGCCGAAGCACTTCCATGGTCAGCTCCTGGCGGCGTTCTTCTGCAGCAACGCGTGCAGGATGAGCATGGCGAGGATGATGACGCCGACGAAGATGTTGTAGGCGAGCCCGGGCACGCCGATCAGCACGATGCCGTTGCGGATGCTGCGCAGCATCAGCGCACCGACGATCGTGCCCAGGATGGTGCCGCGCCCGCCGGTCAGCGCCGTGCCGCCAACCACCACCATTGCGATCACTTCGAGCTCGTAGCCGGTGCCGGCCACCGGCGAGGCGGCAGAGATGCGGAAGGCGCTGATCATGCCGGCCAGACCAGCCAGCACCGAGGTCAGGATGAACAGCCAGATCTTGACCGCATCGGCCGGCACGCCGCGCGCCACCGCGGCGTTGCGGTTGGAGCCGATGGCGCTGATCCAGTTGCCGAGCTTGGCGTAGTGCAGCACGTAGATCGCCAGCAGCGACAGGGCGATGAACCACCACAAGGACGTATAGAAACGGAACGTTCCGATATTGAAGCTGCCGGCCAGCAGCGTCACGAAAAAGCCTGGCTGGTCCCAGGATTTTAGCGGAAAGCCTTGCGTGATGTAGAGCGCAGCACCCCGCACGACGAGCAGCATCGACAGCGTCACCAGGAAGGAGGAGATGCCAATCTTGGTGACGGTCAGCCCGTTGATGGCGCCGATCGCCACGCACAGCAGCAGCCCGGCAAGCAGCGCCACACCGATATCAACCTGGCCGCTCTGCACCAGCAGCATGACGATGACCGGCGCCAGCCCGAAAACGGCGCCGACCGAAAGGTCGAACTCGCCTGCTGTCAAAAGCAGCGTCATGCCGAGCGCGATGATGCCGAGCTCGGGCAGGAAGGCCATCATGTTGGAGATGTTGAGCGGCGACAGGAAGTTGGCGTCGGCGATCGCGAACACCGCCAGCAGCACCATAAGGATGACGAGCGAGGAGAATTGCGGTGAGCGAATCAGGCTCGACCTGCGTTTCACGTCAGGCATTTCCTCTTCTGCGGCAATTGTCATGACGGATCGGACCATACTTCAAGGCGGCGCCCGCCGCCTGCGCGGCGGGCGTCAGTTTCCATCACTTGTCGTAGAGTTTCAGGATCGGCTCGACGCTTGTCGCGTCGTAGAGGCTGAAGGTGTGAATGTCGTAGCCGATCGGTTCACCCGAGGCGGCAAGCCCGAGCAGCGCCACCGGCATGAAGCCTTGCGCCGACGGGAACTGCCAGGCAGCCGCGTTGACGAAGCCGGCCTTGACGGCTTCGGCGGTTTCCCGGGAATTCCCCCAGCCGACGACCGGGATCTTGCCGGCCGGCACGCCGGCGCCGTCGAACACCCGCTTGATGCTGGCCGCGACGGAATCGCCGAGCGCGATGATCGCCGGCGGATTGTTGGCGACCATATAGTCGGTCATCTTGGCGATGATGCCGGCCGGATCGGTGCCGCAATCGACCACATCATATTTGATGCCGAGCGGATCGAAGACGCTGGCGATGCCTTCGGTCTCGAGCTGCTGGTAGCTGGCTCCAGGCACTTCCACCGGCAGGAACACCTTGTCGCCCTGCTTCACCATCTTGTGGTCGACCAGGTACTTGGCCCAGATGGCACCGGCCTCCTTGAGATCGGCGCCGACATAGGCCTGCCGCCCGGTTGCCGGATCGTCGGTGTTGAAGAACACGATCGGGATGCCGGCCGCCTTGGCCGCCTTCACCTCTTCCGTCCACAGCCCGGGCTGGGCCGAGGTGGTGGCGATCCCGTCCGGCTTGGCGGCGAGTGCTGAGCTGAAAGCTTCCTTCTGCGCCGCCATGTCGCCGCCGCTGAAGGAGATCTTGCAGGTCACCTTGAGCTGGTCGCAGGCCTTGGTGGCACCGGCATTCCAGTCGAGCCAGAATGCATCGGACGGGCCGCCATGCGACAGCAGATAGAACGTCTTCTCCTGCGCCAATGCTTGCGAGCTGAATGCGAGACCGGCGAGCACCGTCGCGGCCGCCGCCAGTTTCAATCCGAATTTCAACATTTCTCTTCCTCCATTATATTTCCTCCCGGCGGAAAGCGCCGCCGCGGCGACGCAGGACTCCTGTCAGAGGCCGTTGGCGCGGAACTTGCCGTCGAGGAATTTCTTGGCCCGCGGCACGTCATCTTCCGAGAGATGCTCGATGATGACCGGGATGTTCGGGTGCTTTTCGGCAAGCCGCTTGAGATAGAGATCATAGTTCAGCGAACCGAGGCCGGGCGCCGGCAGCTCGATCTCGCCTACACCGCGGAAAGTGTGGCTCTCCAGCGCGTCCTCGTCGCCGATGTCGGCGTGCTTCTCCGACTTATCGCCGCCCGAGCGCTTGACGTCCTTGGCGTGGGCTATTTTGATCTTATCGGTCAGCGTGTCGAACACCTGGTTGAGGATCTGGTCCATCCTGTCGATGTTGTGCGTCTCGAAATAGTTGGTCGGGTCCATCAAAAGGCCGAGGCCCGGATGGTCGACCTGCGCGAACATCTTCACCGTCTCCTCGACCGACCCCACGACATTGTTGACATAGGTTTCGAGCAGGAAGACCGCGCCGTGGTCGTAGGCCGTCTGAGCAAGGTCGGCGATGACCTTGCGGCACTCCTCGAAACCTTCCTCGGTCTTGTTCTTCGGATGGTGCACCCAGTCGGACTCGGTGTTGTAGGTGCCGGTTTCCGAGATCACGTAAGGCGAGCCGAAATCGCGCGCATTGCGGATGATCTCCTTCAGATAGCCGACGCGTTTCTCGCGCTCGGCCATGTCCGGATGGATGATGTTGGTGTAGCCCGACACGCAGCACACCGGCAGATTGTGATCGCGGAAGGTGTCGCGAACAGTCCTGGCTTTTTCCTTGGTGATCTGCCCGGCCGACAGGTCAACATCCCTAAAATGGAGGTCGAGCTGCACCGTGTTGAAATCGAGCGCGCGGATCTTTTGCGCAGTTTCCTTGAGGCCGTACGGGAAATAGCCCGTGAAGATACCTGCCTGCATCATGATGTGAAGTCCTCCCTGTAAGCGATTCAGTTGATTGAATTTGTCGAGATTTCGGAGAGCTTGACCGTGCGACCCTCATCGATCGAGCGATAGCCCGCTTCGATCAGCGCCATAGTCTTGACGTTGTCGGCGACGGAAAGTGCGGGCGGCTCACCCGTCTTCACTGCGTGCTGGAGTTGCTCCATCACGCCGATGAAGGCATGCGGGAACCACATTGTCTCCCAGGTGGGTGTCACCCATTCGCCGCCGGTGGTCGCGGTCGAGGCATAGGTCAGCGTCGAGGCAGAACCCGTCGGCCAGCCGATCGTGCCCTTGGCGACGCCCTTGGTGCCGTCGACGCGCCAGTTGATGTGCTGGTCGTCCTTGTAACCCTCCTGGCGCGGGCCGGACCAGACATCCTCCAGCGACACTGCGAGCACCCCGGACGGAAACCGCAGCGTCGAAACGGTGATGCCGTCGGAATGGTCGAACTTCGTGCGCGGATCCTTACGCGTCAGCGTCGTAATCTCGTCGGGATCACCGAACAGGAAGCGCAGCACGTCGAGATGGTGGACGCTCATATTGGCAAGCGTCAGCCGGTCATAGTCCTCGAGGAATGTCTGCCAGTGCGGGATCGCATGCATGTCGATCTGCGCGAAGACGATGTCACCGAGCGCGCCGCTATCCATGATCTGCTTCAGCACGCGCATCGACTGGTCGTAGCGCATGTTCTGGTTGACCGAGAGGATCTTGCCGGCCCTGGCCGCCTCGTCGCGCAACTCGATCGCATCCTTGAGCGACAGCGCCAGCGGCTTCTGCGCCAGGATCGCCTTGATGTGCTTCTGCTTAAGCGCATGGCGGATCAGCGCCGGCTGCTGGTCGGGCGGAAAGGCAAGGTCGATGATCTCGACATTTTCGTCGTCGATCAGTTGCTCGGGCGTGTCGTGGACGGTCGGGATCTCCCAGCGCTTGGCGACCTTCTCGGCGCTGGCCCTGGTCCTAGAGGCGATCGCCACCACCGGAAAACCAGCTTCGTGATAGGCGGCAAGATGGCATTCGGCCATGATCATGCCGGCGCCGACGCAGCCGATCCTGAATTCCCTGGTGCGGACTTTAACGTCCGGCTCGAAGCCGTTGCCCGCTATTACTCCGCTTGCCATATATTCCTCCCGAAGCTCGTTCCTTGCGGTCGCCGTCATCTTGCCAGCGCTCCCCCGCTTTGACCGAAATAATGCACGCGGCCGGGCTCGCAGGATATCGCCACCATCGCGTCCGGCCTGATATCAGGCTGGCCGCGCAGCAGCGCCCTCAGGCGCGCCTGCCCGGCAGCGAGTGTCACGACGGTATAGCCGCCGAGCGGCTCGACCTCGAACACTCGCGCCGGGCGCCCCGCACGCCCATCCGACGTTCCATCATCCGATATTTCCCCATCCAGCCAGGGCCGGACCTTGATGTCTTCAGGCCTGAGCCCGATCTCGACGGCATCGGCCGGCGCGGCCTTATCCGCGATGCGGATCGTGCCTTCGGCTGCCTCGACGCCGCCCTCGCCGCGTAGCAACTTCAAGATGTTCATCATCGGCGAACCGAGCAGCCGCGCCACATAGGTGCTGGCCGGCCGGTCATAGATCTCGGCCGGCGCGCCGATCTGCCTGATCTTGCCATTCTCCAGGATGGCAATACGGTCGGCGACCGACATCGCCTCTTCCTGGTCGTGCGTGACATAGATCAGCGTCTTGCCGAGCTCACGCTGGATACGTTTCAGCTCGACGCGCGTCTCCTCGCGCAGCCTGGCGTCGAGCGCCGAGATTGGATCGTCCATTAGATAGGCATTGGGGTCGCGCACCAGCGCCCGAGCGATCGCCACGCGCTGCCGCTCGCCGCCCGAAAGCTGCGCCGGCGGCTTATGCAGGATGTGGCCGATATGCAGCTTGGCCGCGACGTCTGCGACACGCTTTTCGATTTCGGCCTCGGCGACCCGGCGTTCGACCAGGGGAAAGCGGACATTGTCGCGCGCGCTCATATGCGGAAACAGCGCCAGGTTCTGGAACACCATGGCGACATTGCGTTCGGCCGGCGACACCGTGTTGACCGGCCTGCCGCCGATCAGGATTTCGCCGGCGTCCGGCGTCTCCAGCCCGAGCACCAGACGCAGCACCGTCGACTTGCCCGACAGCGGCGGGCCGAAGAAGCAGAAGAACTCATTGTCGTTGACAGTGAACGAGGCGTCGTCGACGGCGAGCGTGTCGCCATAGCGTTTCGTCACATTGCGGAAGACGATATCGGCCATGGTCTCAGCCCGCCTTCATGGCAAGGCCGGTGGCGGCGTCGAACACACGCACGGACGCCTGGGCCGGCGCGACAACCGCTGTCTGCCCGATCGCCAGCCCGACGTCATTGTCGAACATCGCCTTCACCGTGCTCTCGCCCTGGCCGAAATGGACGATGGTGCGCGCGCCGATGCGCTCGATGAACGTTACCGGCATCGACAGGCCGCGGTCTGAGAGAATCACCTGCTCAGGCCGAAAGCCGTAGAGCACATCTTCGCGCGCGGCCCTCACCGCCGGGGCGAGATTGTCCGGCAGCGGCGGCGTGACACCGAGCGGCCCGAGATCGATGACCAGGCCACGGTCGCTTTCCGCCGGCCTGCCCTTGAGCAGGTTCATGCCCGGCGCACCGATGAAGCGGGCGACAAAGACATTGGCCGGATCGTTGTAGACCTCGAGCGGCGTGCCGACCTGCTGCAGCACGCCATGGTCCATCACCGCGATGCGATCAGCCATGGTCATCGCTTCGAGCTGGTCGTGGGTGACATAGACCATGGTCTGCCGGAACTGACGCTGCAGCTGTTTCAGTTCGGTCCGCATCACCGCCCGGAAGGCGGCGTCGACATTGGACAGCGGCTCGTCGAGCAGGAAAATCGCCGGCTCCGTGATCGCCGAACGGCCGATCGCCACGCGCTGCAATATGTTGACCGACAGCCTGTCGGCCTTGCGGTCGAGCAGCGGAGTCAGCTGCAGCATCTCGGCAATCGCGCCGACGCGGCGGTCGATCTCGGCCTTTGGCGCGCCACGCATTTTTGGGCCGTAGGCAAGGTTCTGTCGCACGCTCATATGGGTGAAGATCGCATAGTTCTGGAAGACGAAGCCGACGCCGCGCCGTCCCATCGGCACGCCGGCCATGTCGCGCTCGCCGAACAGTATCTTGCCGCTGGTCGGCTCTTCCATACCGGCGATCATGTTCATCGTCGTCGACTTGCCGCAGCCCGACGGCCCGAGCAGCGCCATGAACTCGCCGTCGGCGATGGCGAGATCCATCGTCTTCAAGGCGGTGAAGTCGCCAAACTTCTTGACCAGGTTCTGCAGATGGATCGCGCTCATGCCGGCACCTCGCGTACCCGGGCCATGCGCTTCATCGCAAACACCGCGGCGATGGACAGCACGATCAGGATGGCCAGCGCGATCGCCGCGACATAGCCCCAGATCAGGTCCTGGGTGGTGAGCTTGTAGATGTAGACGGAGATGGTCTCGGTGGCGACGCCGGGACCGCCGCCCGTCATGATGTAGAGCGTGTCGAAGATCTTGAAGTTCTCGATGACCCTGATTGCCAGTGCGATGATGATGATCGTCTTCATCTTCGGCAGCACGATGGTGACGAAGCGCTGCCAGGGATTGGCGCCAAGCAGCGTCGCCGCTTTGATCTGGTCCTCGGGCACGCCGACCAGGCCGGCAAGCAGGATGAGGAACATCAGCGGCGTCCATTGCCAGATGTCGGCGAGCATGACGGCGATGAGCGCCAGCGTCGGGTCCGACAGCCAGGCGATGGTGACGGGAAAGCCTGATAGCGCCGACAGGATGTCGTTGACCGGTCCGCCTGACTGGAACAGCATGAAGAACATGTAGCCGGCCACCGCCGGCACCACCATCATCGGCATCAGCAGGATCGAATAGAAGATCCGCTTGCCCGGGAACTCGTCGGCAAACAGCGTGGCGAGTGCCAAGCCGAGCAGGAATTCCGCTGGCACGCAGACGATCATGACGATGGCCGTTCTCTTGAGCGCGCTCCAGAAGCGCGCGTCGGCGGCAAGGTCGGTGTAGTTGGCGAAGTTGTTCCACAGCGACCAGGCGCTCCACCAGCCGAGGCCGGACAGCGGCGACCAGTCGGTCAGGCTGATATAGAGCTGCATCAACAGCGGAAACACCGCGATGAACAGCACCAGGATCTGCGCCGGCAGTGTCAGCCGGAAACCGAGCTTTACCCCTTCGTCCCGAAGGGTCGGCTTTGCCTGGACGGTTTTCATCACGTCCTCCGGAATCGTGGCAGTGACCGCGCTCATTGCTTGAGCGCCCCGAAGGTCAGCCCGCGCACCAGATGGCGCTGGATCGCGATGCCCATGATGACAGGCGGCACCGCCGCGATCAGGCCGAGTGCCGCCTTGGCACCGTAGAGCTGGCCGGTCATCGAAGACGACAGCGAGGCCATGTAGACCGGCACCGTCACCCATTCGCGTGTCGTCAAAAGCAGCGCGATCAGATAGTCCGACCAGTTGAGGATGAAGACGAACAGCGCGGCACTGGCCAGCGGCGCGCGCATCATCGGCAGCGTGATGCGGGTGAAGACGCGCAATCGCGAGCAGCCCTCGACCAGCGCCGCTTCCTCGATCTCGCGCGGCATGTCGTCGAAGAACGTCTTCATCAGCCAGAACGCAAAGGGCAGCGTGACGATGCCGTAGATCAGCGACAGCCCCCACCAGCTGTCGGTAAAGTTGAGAAAGGCCCACATGATCATCACCGGGGTCATCACCGCCATCGGCGGAAACAGGCGGAGCTGGATCAGCGCCAGCGGCAGGTTCTGGCCCGAGCCGAAGCGCGACAGCCCGTAGGCCGCCGCGGTGCCCGCCGACATGGCGATCGCCGTTCCGAACACCGCCGACAGCAGCGATGACAGGATCGGTTTCAGGGCGGTACGGTCGAGCGCGACGATCAGGTTGTTGGTCGATTCACCGAAGACGAAGCGGAAATTGCTGAGCGTCGGGTTCTTCGGCCACCAGGTCAGGTCGGCGCCGGTCGCCGACCATTCGGCGATCGGCTTGAAGGCCATCGAGACCATCCACAGGATCGGCACCAGCGTCACCGCCATAGCAGCAAGGATCGCTGCATAGCGGAATATTTCGAAAGGAACGGAACGCTTCATTTTGCAGCTTTGCTGGTACCATCGTTTGCGGAGGGGAAGAGCAAACTCCTCCCCTACATTCGTATGCTGGGAGGAGGATCAGCTGATCGGATCGAGAACGGTGGGCCAGGCCTCCTTGTTGGTCTTGATGGCTTCGAGAAGCTTCTCCTCGCCGGTGCGGCGGGCGATCTTCTTCCATTCGGCCTCGGTGTCGACCATCGCCTGCTCGGCGGTCTTGGCCTTGGTCAGCGCGGCAACGAGGTTCTCGTCCAGCGCATTGTGGAAGGCGGTGGCGCCGGGATAGTTGATGGTCGGCACGGTGCGGGCGACCGTCTCGCGCACCACATCCATGTGATAGGCGTGATAGGTCTGGCGGACCAGCGGGTCGGAGAAATCCGACAGCCGGAACGGATCGAAATAGCCGCCCGGATTGGCGGTCATCCAAGCATAGATGCGGCTCGATCCGAGCCACTGCAGGAACAGGTAGCAGGCCTCCGGATTCTTGGCCTGCGAGGAGACCGAAGCCGATAAATTGAGCCACAGCACCGAACGGCTGATCAGCTTGCCGTCGATCTCGCGGCCCGGCGGCAGCATCGAGCCGATCTTGCCGGTGACCTGCGAATCCTTGTTGCCGGCATTGTCGAGGAATTTCGGCAGGTTGGAGAAAGCGCAGGTCATGGCGGCGCCGCCCTTAGCGAAATTGCCATACTGCTCCGGCCAGCCCCACGAGATCGCATCCGGCGAATGATGGGCCAGCGATGCGATGTACTCGTTGGTAGCAGCTATGCCTTGCTCCGAATTGATCAGCGGCTTGCCGGTGTCGTCGAACAGGAACTGATTGGGCGAAGCCATTGAGACATAACGCTGATACCAGTTGGTGTAGCCCCAGCCCTGGTTGCGCAGATCGGTTGAGCCGAACAGGCCCTTGTCGGGGCGCTGGAAGAAGGCCGCGATCTCGTCATGCTGCTTCCAGGTCCTTGGCGGCGCCAGTTCGTAGCCATGCTTGTCGGAGAAGGCTTTCTTCTCGGCCGCGTCGCCGAACAGATCGGTGCGATAGACCCAGGTCTGGAAATCGCCATCCAGCGACACGCCATAGGTCGAGCCGCGATACTGGTTGAGCAGCGAGACGCCCTTGGCGCCGTTGACATAGCCGCGCTCGGGATCGTCCCATTCCGGCTTGTACTGGGCGACGAAGTCGTCGAGCTTCAGGATGCCGCCGGTTTCGGCTAGGTCGCCGAGACGGTTCCATTCGACCGCGTAGATGTCATAGGCTCCACCCTTGGTGGAGATGTCCTGCATCGTCTTGGTGAATTCCTGGCCGTTCGGCACGCCGACGATCTCGAGCGGAATGCCGGTTTCCTTCTCCCACAGATCCTTGATCGAGGGCGCGCCGGTGGGAAACGGCTGCGTCAACTGCCCGATCGAGCCGTCGGACAGGCCGAGCACGATCTTGGCCGGCGCCTTGCCGGCACCCTTCATCGCCTTGGCCGCCTCGATGGCGCGGCCTTCCGGCGTGTCGGGACCATACTGATAGCGCTCCGAGCCGTCGAAGCCCGTCGGGCCGCCGATCATGCCCGGCGCCAGCGCGTCGGCCGCATAGGCGCGGCTGGGACGGATGAATTTCGGTGCGATACCTGCGGCGGCAACAAGCACGGCCGCCTTTCCTCCGGACGCCAGCAAACGGCGCCGCGACATGCGGATCATATCAGACATTGGAAGTCCTCCCTCGAGGGCCTTGTTCCTCCACGGCCCTCATGATGGATATTGACGGCACTATAGGAAGGCTGTCAACATCATAAATAATCAAAACACGTCATAACATCGCAAATGAGGCAGAGGATGCAGTCCAGCGAGGTCAGCCCACGGCACCTAGTGCTTGAATTTGAGGGAACCGAGCGCCGCGCCGATCCTTTTCGGCCCGGCTCGACGATTTGGTGTAGCGCGCCGGCTTGCGCATCGGCTAAGGCCGGATACATCATTTCCCATCAGAATCGCGGATGACAATGAAATCGTCGTCCGCCATCCGATCCGCTAATCCGCGATTTTGATGCGCCTGTAGCGCACCAGCAATGAGGTGATCGACTGTGCGGTCCACCCTGACAGACATAGCCCGGGAAGCCGGCGTTTCAGCCGCGACGGTCGACCGTGTGCTCAACAACCGCGCCGGGGTCAGGGCGCGCACCCGCGAGGTCGTGCTGGAAACGGCGCAGCGGCTAGGCTACATCGCTGAAAATTCGAACGGCCCGATCCCGCGCAATGCACCGCGCGGCGATGTCATACGGCTCGACTTCGCCCTGCCCGCCGGCACCAATTCCTTCATCAAGATGCTGCACCGGCACATCGAGGCGCAGGCGCAGTCAAGACCGGACCTCGATGTGCGCGTTGCCACGATCGAAGGCTTCAATCCCGACCGGCTTGCCCGCCTGTTGCAGGAATTGCGCGGCCAGACGCAAGGCGTCGGCGTCATCGCGCTCGACCATCCGACGGTCCGCGAGGCGATCCGCTCGCTATCGGCCAGCGGCGTCAAGGTCGTCACCATCGCATCCGATATCCTGCACGTGCCGAGGGTCGCCTATATCGGCATCGACAACCGCGCCGCCGGCCGGCTCGCCGGCTACCTGCTCAACCGCTTCATGGCCGCCGATCGTCCGGGCAAGGTCGCGCTGTTCGCCGGCTCGCTCTCCTATCGCGGCCATGAGGAGCGCGAGATGGGCTTCCGCCACATCCTGACGGAAGACTCGCCCAATCTGCAGATCGTTGAGATGCGCGAGATGCTCGACGACCGGGAAAAGGCCTATCTGGAGGCCTCCGCTCTGCTGGACCGGCACCCGGACCTGGCCGCGATCTACAATGTCGGCGCCGGCAACACCGGCATCGCTCGCGCACTCAAGGAGCGAGGCCGGGCGCTGTCGACCGTGTTTCTCGGCCACGAAGTGACGGAAGGCACCAAGGACCTTTTACTCGACGGCACGCTCGACGCGGTCATCGACCAGAACCCGCGCGTCGAGGCCCGCGAAGCGCTCAACACCTTGAGCCACGCGATCAGGGACTTGCCCTACGAGTTGCACCAGCCGAGGCTGCAGGTGATTTTCAGGGAAAGCATCCCGGAGATCTGAAGAGGCTCAGGGATATCAGAGGCCGCGCCATCAAGTGCGGCCTGTGGCGCTGCGGCGATCAGGGTAATCTTGAGCTCGATGCCGTGCGGGCTGTTGTCTTCGGGGACGATTAGGACCGGGATCGCCTCCGCATGCCGAACGGTTCGTCCATCGGCTGTTTCGCGGCGGAAGCGGCTGCCGCGAGGATCGTTCGCGAGCACTGGCGCGACACGCTCGGGCTTGGCCGCGACGAGACGCTCGCTGCCGCCTATTGGCGGCGGGGCGCGGCGGGACCGATGGCCGGCTAGATCTTGCTCACCATCGCTTGCGCATTCTCGCCCAGGCCGATCGCGATCCGGTCGCCGGAGGCAATGCCTGATATGTCGCAGACGACCAGCGGCATGCTGATGTCGTAGAGGAACTCGGCGACGATGGCGCCGACGGCAAGGATCGGATCCGGCCGCTCCAGCAGGATGCCGGCCGGCGCGGTGCCCCTGCGGATGGCCTCGGCGAGAACCGAAGACGAGGACGACGATCCGCGCCCGGATGCCATCACCAGGATCTTGCCGGCGACATTTTGGCCAAGACCAGGATGCGAGTGGTCGATGATTTCGCCTGTTTCGACGTCGATCCCGCCCCAGAAGCTGAGCACGTGCGAAAGCACCATCGCCGTGCCTTGCGCTTCGCCGGCAAGCTGGAACGTGCCAACTCTCTTCAAGACCGACTTTTCCAGCCCTTTCATGGCGCGCTCCGCACGACATGCCCGGCCGCTGCCGAGCGGACGCAATCTTCCATATCGCCGAACACCACTGACACGCCGATATTGCCGGGCGCGTAATGTGCCCATTTGCCGGAATTGGTCATCACCACGCCCTCGAGACGCTCGAGGATGGTGGTGACATAGGTGCAGGTATCGGTCACCGGAATGAGGCTGAACTTTTGCGCATCGTCCAGCTCGCCCTCATCCTGCAATCTCTTCAACGTGGCGCGTCCGGTGTTGACATAGATCGGAACGCCCCTGCCCGGCGCGACCTCGCGCAGCAGCGGCAGCAGGCGCATCCACTCGTCATGGGAAAAATGCGGCGTGCCGAGCGACACGGCTGCAAGCGGCGCGCCGTCGGAGACGCTCGACAGCCTGGCCAGCGCATGGTCGATGTCGGCGCGAGAGATCCGGATCGTCGTCTCCGGCGCCATGCCGCGAAATGCCTCGTCGAGCGTCTTTGCTTCCGGCGTGATGCCCACCGCATGAAACAGCGCCACGGCGCCCGCCGTTGCCGCCGCCGCACCCAGCGCCTTCAGCTGGTCCTCGTCGCGCGGCTGCGGCAGGCCTGATATCACAGGAATGCGGTCGTCGCTCCTTTGCCCGACAATAAGCCCGACGCCGACGAACAGGGCGTCGGTAGACTCGAAAGAACCGGTCAGCTCGAACAGGATCTGGCCGCGTCGATTATCGCTCAAATGCAGGCCCCAGGCCGGCGCGCGCCCGGTCATCGCGCAGCACAAATCGATGAAATCGCCATAGCGGTTGGTCCGCGCGCCGATCACCGAATTGGCGAAGACGATCGCGTTGGACTCGCCCCAGGCGATCTGCTCGCCGAAGGCCGGGCGGAACCGGGTCTGATAGGGCGCGCAGGTGAAGGTCGCCTGGCAGCCGAGTTCCAGATGCGCCTTCATCAGTCGCCGCGCCGGCACTTCTTCGGCGGCCGGCATCTTCACCAGCCCGGGATGGATGAGGTCGAACGAGCCGACATTGAGTGTTGTCGGTACCCGAACGCGGCCGCCGCCCTCGACCAGCCTTTCGACGAAATCGAGGCTGGCCTGGCCGTGATAGAGGCAGCCATCGATATGGGCCCCGGCAATGTCCAACAGCTTGCGCGCGCCGACTGCGTTGGAAAAGGCGACCAGTATCTTCATCGCGGCGGCCACGGCCGGGCCCTGCTCGCCATCGAGCATGGACTGATCCTCGGTCGTCAATTCCAGCATCATCGGCATGCTCCGGCGCCCCACTATGCCCGACAGATGGAGGGACAGCACCCCATAGGCGCTAACTTAGGGCATGAGCGTTATCCTTGCTGCGGCGGATTGGCTTTTTCGTCGCCTC